>NZ_JBTJEQ010000040.1:0-45680 GCF_054456675.1 Jatrophihabitans sp. YIM 134969 | reverse complement strand
CTCGCGGCAGGGCAGGGGTCGCGGCCGACGCCGGAGCCGCCCACGCACCGAGGACGCCCGCGGCGCCGCCCCCGGCCGCCGCGGCCAGCACCGCCCGTCTCGCCACCTGACCTGTCACGAACGTGATCCTGACGGGCGGCCCGGGGGCCCACAAGGACGGAACGGGCAGACCTCGTCAGGTGGCCCAGGTCACACCCTACCCTGGAACTTGAGCGACCCCGACTCAGTTGTGATGACTGAGAGTCCAGCACCACCTGGCACCTAGAGACATCCAGAAGGAGCATCCCCACATGGCACGAGCCGTCGGTATCGACCTCGGTACCACCAACTCCGCCGTCGCCACCCTCACCGGCGGCGAGCCGGAGGTCATCGCGAACTCGGAAGGATCGCGGACCACCCCGTCGGTCGTCGCGTTCGCCAAGAACGGCGAGGTCCTCGTCGGTGAGGTCGCCAAGCGGCAGGCCGTCACCAACGTCGACCGCACCATCCGGTCGGTCAAGCGCCACATCGGCACCGACTGGACCGTCGACATCGACGGCAAGAAGTACACGCCCCAGGAGATCAGCGCCCGCGTGCTGCAGAAGCTCAAGCGCGACGCCGAGGCCTACCTGGGTGAGGACGTCACCGACGCGGTGATCACCGTTCCCGCGTACTTCAACGACGCCCAGCGTCAGGCCACCAAGGAGGCCGGCGCGATCGCGGGCCTCAACGTCCTGCGGATCGTCAACGAGCCGACCGCGGCGGCGCTCGCCTACGGCCTGGACAAGGGCGACAAGGAGCAGACCATCCTGGTCTTCGACCTCGGTGGTGGCACGTTCGACGTGTCGCTGCTGGAGATCGGCGACGGCGTCATCGAGGTCAAGGCGACCAACGGTGACAACCACCTCGGTGGTGACGACTGGGACGAGCGGATCATCACGTGGCTCGTCGACAAGTTCAAGGCCGCCAACGGCATCGACCTCACCAAGGACAAGATGGCGATGCAGCGGCTGCGTGAGTCGGCCGAGCGCGCCAAGATCGAGCTGTCGAACAACCAGCAGGCCTCGATCAACCTGCCCTACATCACCGTCGACGCCGAGAAGAACCCGCTGTTCCTCGACGAGCAGCTCTCGCGGGCCGAGTTCCAGCGGATCACGCAGGACCTGCTCGACCGCACCAAGACGCCGTTCAACAACGTCATCAAGGACGCCGGCATCTCGGTGAACGACATCGACCACGTCGTGCTCGTGGGTGGTTCCACCCGCATGCCGGCCGTCGTCGACCTGGTGAAGAGCCTGACCGGTGGCAAGGAGCCCAACAAGGGCGTCAACCCGGACGAGGTCGTCGCCGTCGGCGCCGCCCTGCAGGCCGGTGTCCTCAAGGGTGAGGTCAAGGACGTCCTGCTGCTCGACGTCACCCCGCTGTCCCTCGGCATCGAGACCAAGGGCGGCATCATGACCAAGCTCATCGAGCGCAACACGACGATCCCGACCCGTCGCTCGGAGATCTTCACGACGGCCGACGACAACCAGCCGTCCGTGCAGATCCAGGTCTACCAGGGTGAGCGCGACATCGCGGCGTACAACAAGCGCCTCGGGATGTTCGAGCTGACCGGCCTGCCCCCGGCGCCGCGTGGCGTGCCGCAGATCGAGGTCGCCTTCGACATCGACGCGAACGGCATCGTCAACGTGTCGGCGAAGGACATGGCCACCGGCAAGGAGCAGGGCATGACCATCACCGGCGGTTCCGGTCTGAGCAAGGACGAGATCGACCGCATGATGAAGGACGCCGAGGCCCACGCCGAGGAGGACCGCAAGCGCCGCGAGGAGTCCGAGGTGCGCAACACCGCGGAGTCCCTGCAGTACACGACCGAGAAGTTCGTCGCCGACAACAGCGACAAGCTCCCGGCCGAGACGAAGACGCAGCTGGACGACGGCATCGCCGAGCTGAAGAAGGCCCTGGAGGGCAACGACTTCGACGCCATCAAGGCGGCGCAGGAGAAGCTCGCCACGGTCGCCCAGCAGGCCGGCACCGCGATGTACGAGGCGAGCGCTGCGGCGAACGCTGACGCGGGCACCGGTGCGGCCGGCGGCGAGTCCACCCAGACGGTGTCCGACGACGACACCGTGGTCGACGCCGAGGTCGTGGACGAAGGTCCCGACGGCCCCGACTTCACCAAGCAGTGACCGCCCCGGGAAGCGGCGAGGGCCAGGACCCTCGCCGCGACCCGGACGATCCGGAGCGCGTCGTCATCCGTGACAAGCGCCGGATCGATCCGGTCACAGGCGAACCGCGCCACGTGGCGTCGGAATCCGATCAAGAGATCGTTGCTGAAGGCAACGGTCTGGCCGAGGCGCTGGGCGCGCCGGAGCCGGCAGTCGAGGAGGAGCTCGTGGTGACCCGCGAGATGGAGTTGGAGGTCGAGCTCGCCGAGCGGACCGCCGACCTCCAACGGGCGGCCGCGGACTTCGCGAACTACCGCCGGCGGATGGAGCGCGACCGCGAGGTCAGCGCGCAGAACGCGGTGGCCAAGGCGCTGTCGTCGTTGCTGCCCGTGCTCGACGACGTCGACCGGGCCCGCGCGCACGACGACCTCACCGGCGCGTTCAAGGCCGTCGCCGACAAGCTCGAGGGCGCACTCGCGGCCGCGGGCCTGGAGGCCTTCGGCACCGAGGGCGACGAGTTCGACCCGGCGGTCCACGAGGCCGTCACGCACGACACCAGCGCGGACGTCGAGCGCCCGACCACCACGGTGGTCATGCGCAAGGGCTACCGCATCGGCGACAAGCTGCTGCGGCCCGCGATGGTGGGCGTGACCGCCCCCGAGTAAGCGAAGAACGCAAATTCTGTGTCTTCTTGCGGCCCCCGGCCGCAAGAAGACACAGAATTCGGCAGTGGAGAAGGAGGTGACGTCCGGCGATGGCTGCGCAGGACTGGCTCGAGAAGGATTTCTACGCCGCGTTGGGCGTCGCGAAGGACGCCGACAGCGCTGCGATCAAGAAGGCGTACCGCAAGCTCGCCCGCGACCTGCACCCGGACAAGAACCCGGGTGACGCCGCGTCCGAGAAGCGCTTCAAGGAGGTCTCCGAGGCCTACGACGTGCTCTCGGACGCCGCCAAGCGCAAGGAGTACGACGAGCTGCGCACTCTCGGGGCGCGCGGCGGTTTCAGCGGATTCCCCGGCGGCGGTGGCGGCTTCCCGGGCGGCGGCGGTGGCGGTGGCGGCTTCACCAGCGGCATCAACATCGACGACCTGTTCCGGGGGGCCGGCGGTACCGGCTCGTCGGCGGAGTACGCCGACCTGTTCGGCAACCTGTTCGGCAACGCCGGCGCGGCGGGCGCGGGTCGCCGCGGGGGCGCGCGTCGCCCGCAGGGTTCGGGTCCGCAGCGCGGCCAGGACGTCGAGTCGCAGGTCACCCTGGACTTCGGCGAGGCGGCGCACGGCGTCACGCTGCCGTTGCAGCTGACCGGCCCCGCGCAGTGCTCGCTGTGTCACGGTTCCGGCGCGGCACCGGGCACGTCCCCGCACACCTGCCCGACCTGCGGCGGCAGTGGTTCGATCACGCAGAACCAGGGCGGCTTCGGGTTCTCCGAGCGCTGCCCGCAGTGCCTCGGCCGCGGTCAGGTCGTCGACACCCCCTGCCCACAGTGCGGGGGCAGCGGCGTCGAGAACCGCACCCGCACCATCACCGTCAAGGTGCCGCAGGGCGTCCGTGACGGCGCCAAGCTCCGGATCCCCGGCAAGGGCACGCCCGGTCAGCGGGGCGGCCCGGCGGGCGACCTCTACGTCGTGGTCAACGTCCGCCCCGACCCCCTGTTCACCCGCTCCGGTGACGACCTCCGGCTCACCGTCCCGGTGACGTTCCCGGAGGCCGCGCTCGGCACCACGCTGCGGGTCCCCACGCTCGACGGCGCGGTCTCGCTCAAGGTGCCCGCGGGTACCGCGTCCGGCCGCACGCTGCGGGTCCGGGGGCGTGGCATCGCCACCGCGAAGAAGACCGGTGACCTGTTGGTGACGGTGGAGGTGGCGGTCCCCGCCAAGCTCGACTCCGCCGCGCGGGAGGCCATCGAGGCCTACGCCGCGGCCCAGCCCGAGGATCCCCGTCCGCAGATCACGGCGGCCCTGAACGGGGTGACCCGATGAGTCGCCCGGTCGGCCACGCCGTTCCGGAGGACGCCCCGGTCTTCGTCATCTCGGTCGCGGCCGAACTCGCCGGCATGCACGCCCAGACGCTGCGGCAGTACGACCGGCTCGGCCTGGTCACGCCGTCGCGCACGCTCGGCGGTGGCCGGCGCTACTCCGCGCGCGACGTCGCTCTGCTCCGCGAGGTGCAACGCCTCTCGCAGGACGAAGGCGTCAACCTGGCGGGCATCAAGCGGATCATCGAGCTCGAGTCGCAGGTCGACGCCCTGCGTTCCCGCCTGGCCGAGATGAGCGCCGAGATCCTGCGGATGCAGGACGAACTCGTCGCCCGCTCGATGCCGTCCACCGCGCTCGTGGTGTGGCGGCCGTCCGCCCGCCGCTGACCCGGCTCAGATCCACCCGCGCTCACGGGCGCGCAGGCCCGCCTGGAACCGGCTCGTGACGCCCAGGCGGGCCAGCAGTGTCTGCACCCGGCGCTGCACGGTCCGCTCGCTCACCTCGAACGCGCGGGCGATGGCGGCGTCGGTCTGACCGGCGGCGAGCAACGTCAGCAACGCCGCCGTGGCGTCGTCGACCTCGGACTGCTCGACCGACGGCAGCACCGACGCACGTTCCCACTCGCGCTCGAACAACGCCGCGAGGGCGTCGAGCAGCGACCCGGGGTGCACGACGTAGGCCGACTGCTGCAGGCTCGCCTCGGTCGAGACGACGGGGACGAGCGCGATCTCGTCGTCGACGAGGAACACCTTGGTGGGCAGCTGTTCCGCGATCCGGACCCGGTCCCCGGCCGCGCGCCACTCGAGGATCTCGCCGGTCAACCGGCCGGGCCACGCGGCGGCCGCGCCGTCCAGCACGATGCGGACGTCGAGCCCCTCCTCGACCTTCGCGAGCAGGTCACGGTTCGAGCCCGGCCGCACGCTCACGTACGGCGGGCGGTCGAGGCCGCGGATGCTCCGGTTCGCGCCGCGCTGCGCCTCCCGCAACCGGGTGCCGACCGCCTCGGCGCCGGTGAGGATCTCGACGACGTCTCCGGGGTGCGCGGAACGCCGCGCCGCGCGGAACTCCCGTTCCAGGACCCCGAGCGCCCGCTTGGCCTCCCGCACCCCCTCCTCCCGGCGCACCAGGGCGCTCGCCAGGCTCGAGTCGGGGCTGACGGCGTCCCAGGCGCCCGCACCGTCGTGGACGACCAGGTCGGCGTCGGCCAGTCGCTGCAGCGCAGCGGCGACCCGCGCCGGCGGGTGGCCGGTCCGCGCCGCGACGATGTCCGCGGCGACACCCGGCTCCAGGACGAGGGTGACGTAGACGTCGGACGCCACCGGATCGTCGATCCCGACCGCGGTCAGCGGTTGTCCGTATGACGACATCCGACGTGAACCCGACACGCGCACCATCTTGCCGCGTCTGCTCCGCGCCGAGAGAGTGGCCGCGCCCCACGACGTGGCCGCCCCTGATGCTTGGAGCTCGTACGTTGCACACTGCACCGATCACTCGTCGTCTCGTCGTGGTCGCCGCGACCTTCGCCGCGGTGGTGGCCACAGCCGTCGCCCCCGGGTTCACGTCCACGGCCGCCGCGGCGCCCACCGACCGGTCGACCCACACGGTGCCGCTGTGCGCCTCCGAGGTCGCGCCCGGACACGCCCGGTGCTTCGCCGTCGCGCAGGTCACCGACGGGCAGTCCAAGGGCACCACGCCGAAGGGGCTGACCCCGGCCAACCTGCGGTCGGCGTACCAGCTGCCGGCCAACGGCGGCGCGGGCGTCACCGTGGCGATCGTCGACGCCTACGACAACCCGAAGGCCGAGGCCGACCTCGCGGTGTACCGGAAGACGATGGGCCTGCCCGCGTTGCAGCCGGGGCAGTTCCGCAAGGTCGACCAGCGCGGTGGCACCGACATCCCCGCGCCGGACGCGGGCTGGGCGGGGGAGATCGCGCTCGACCTCGACGCCGTCTCGGCCGTCGCCCCGCTGGCCGACCTGCTCCTGGTCGAGACCGACTCCAGCCTGGTCGACGACCTCGGCAAGGGGGTCGCCACCGCCGTCGCCCTCGGGGCGGACGTCGTCTCCAACAGCTACGGCAGCCGCTACGCCAGCAGCCCGACCGGCGGTGAGAACCCCGACCAGCTCGAGCAGGACGCGGCGTACTACGACCACCCGGGCGTCGCGGTCGTGGCCAGCACCGGTGACGACGGTTTCGGCGTGGCCTACCCGGCGGCGTCGCCGCACGTGACGGCGGTCGGCGGCACCAGCCTCGCCCGCGCCTCCGGCACGAACCGCGGCTGGCGCGAGACGGTCTGGGACGGCGCCGGCAGCGGGTGCTCGGTGCAGCAACCCCAGCCCACGTGGCAGACCGGCACCAGCTGTGACCACCGCGCGAGCGCCGACGTCGCAGCCGTGGCCGACCCCGCCACCGGTCTCGCCTCCTACAACTCGTACTCCGGCCACGGCTGGATCCAGGTCGGCGGCACCAGCCTCGCCGCACCGGTGGTGGCCGGGGTCTACGCCCTCGCGGGTCGCGCCGAGCCCGGCACCGAGCCGGTGACCTACCCCTGGGCCCACCGTGGCGCGCTGTTCGACGTCACGGGCGGGTCCAACGGCAGCTGCGACCCCGCGGTCTGGTGCACCGCCGGCCCCGGGTGGGACGGCCCCACCGGCCTCGGCACGCCGCGCGGCACCTCCGCCTTCGTCACCGGCCCGCACGGGACCCTCGCGGGCGAGGTGACCACGACGGCGGCCGGGCACGCGCCGATCGCCGGGGCCGCGGTCACCGCCACCCGTGTCGACGGGACGGCCGACGCCACCGACCGCGCCACGGCCGTCACCGACGCCGACGGCCACTACGACCTCACCCTCTCCGCGGGCAGCTGGACGGTGTCCGCGTCGGCGTACGGCAGCTACGACGGCACTTCGGCCACCGTCACCGTGACCGCGGGGGCCACGACGCCCGCCGACGTCACCCTGAAGCCCCGGGCGGTCCGCACCGTCTCCGGCCGGGTCACCGACGCGTCCGGACACGGCTGGGCGTTGCCCGCGACCGTGACCGTCGACGACGTCCCGGGCGGCCCGGTCACCGCGGCGCCCGCGACCGGCCGGTACACGCTCGCGCTCCCGGCCGGGCGCAGCTACACGCTCCACGTCACCGCCGGGCTGCCGGGCTACCTGCCGGTCACCCGCACGGTGAAGGTGGGGGCGGCCGACGTCGCGCTGGACGTGCCGCTGACCGTCGACGCCGCGGGCGTCGCCGCGCCCGGGTACGAGACCCGCTTCGACGGGCGCAACCAGGGCTTCGGCGCCGGCGCCGTGCCGACCGGCTGGACGGTCGCCGACACCGGCGACACCCCCGGGTGGCGCTTCGACGATCCCCGCACCCGGGGCAACGAGACCGGCGGGAGCGGCGGGTTCGCGATCGTCGACTCCGACGCCGCGGGCAGCGGCCACCACCAGGACAGCCTGCTGACCGGCCCGGTCACCGACCTGCACGCGGCCGACCACCCCACGTTGCAGTTCTCGACCTACGTCAACCCCTACGACGGCCAGGACACGACGGTCGAGCTCAGCGTCGACGGCGGTTCCACGTGGTCGACCGTGTGGAACCCGGCGGGGACGTCGTCGACGGTCAGTGGAGTCGTCTCGGTGCCGCTGCCGACGGCCGTGCACCAGCGCGCCGTCCAGGTCCGGTTCCACTACACCGGCACGTGGGCGACCTGGTGGGAGGTCGACGACGTCGCCTTGGGCGACCGCGAACAGGCCGTCGTCCCCGGTGGTCTCGTGCTCGGGACGGCGAAGGACGCCACGACCGGTGCGAAGCTGCCGGCGGTCGACGTCAGCGGACCCGGCGACCTGCACACGGCCACCGGCGCCGGCGGTGCGATCGGTGACGGCCGGTTCGAGGTCTTCGTCCCGGCCGGGACGGCCGATTGGACCGCGAGCCGCCCCGGCTACCGGCCCGTGACGGTGCCGGTCACCGTGGTCGCCGACCGGGTCACCACCGTCGCCTTGCCGCTCAGCTCGGGCCGGTCCGTGCCCGCGCAGCGCGGCGTCGCCGCGACGGTGGCCGCGGGTGGGACCGGCACGGTCGACGTGACCGTGCGGAACACGGGGACGGCGCCGGTCGTCGTCCGCCCGCACGAGCAGGCCTCGGGCTACGGGGTGCCCTCGCCGGGAGCGGGTGCGCCCGCCGTGGACGTCCCGGCCACGGTCAGCCGCTCCGCCGCCCCGGTCTCCGCGGCCGGTGCAGCCGGTGCCGCCGCGACCGCTCCGACCCCTGCCGGTCGTGGTGGCTGGCGCGCGCTGGCCGACGCTCCGGCTGCGGTCTTCGACAACGCCACGGCGAGCAACGGCACCGCGCTGTGGTCGGTCGGTGGCGTCACGCCGAAGGGCTACAGCGCGGCGCTCTACCGCCTGGACCTGCGGACCGGCACGTGGTCGCGGAAGGCCGACGCGTCGGTCGCCCGGGCGCAGGCCTCCGCGGTGTTCATCGGCGGCAAGCTCTACGTCACCGGCGGCTGGGTGGACGGGGGCGGCACGTCGTCGGTCACCGAGGTCTACGACCCCGCCACCGACCGGTGGACGTCGCGGGCGCCGGTGCCGCTGCCGTACGCCGCCATGGGCGAGGGGGCGGTCGACGGCAAGCTCTACCTCGTCGGCGGTTGCTCACGGGACTGGTGCGGCTCGTACGACCTGCAGGTGTACGACCCGGCGTCCGACGCCTGGACGTGGGCGCCGGGGACCGACAAGGCGACGTCGTTCGCCGCGTGCGGCGGGATCGGCCACGCCCTGTACTGCGCCGGCGGGACCGACGACAACGACACGCAGATCCGCACCACGCAGCGGTTCGACCCGGCCACGAGCACCTGGACCCGGCTCGCCGACCTGCCCACCGACCAGTGGGGCGGCACGGCCGCCGTCGGCGACGGACGGTTGGTCGTCAGTGGGGGTGTGGTGGAGAACCGGGCGTTGACGAACCGGACCTGGGCGTACGACCCGGCGATCGACGCCTGGTCGTCCCTGCCGGCGGCGCCGGTGGCGAGCTACCGCGGTGGGGGCGCGAGCGGGCTGTTCGCCGTCGGTGGTTCGACCGGGACGGCCACGCCGCTGCGGTCCACCTGGGTGCTGCCCGGGTGGGGCACGGGCAGCGCGACGGACGCGCCGTGGCTCTCCGTCGCCGACGCACCGGTCCGCATCGCGCCCGGTGCCACCGCGACGATCCGGGTGCGCCTCACCGCCGTGGCGGTCACGCCGTCCGGTGGCAGCTACCAGGCAGCCGTGGTGCTCGAGGACGACTCGCCCTACCCGCCGCCGGTCGTCCGCGTGACGATGCGGGTGCCGTGAGGCCCGCCCTAGGCTGAGCGCATGGGATTCCTCGACAACGCCAAGAAGTTCGCGAGCGAGCACGCCGAGCAGGTCGAGCAGGGGATCGAGAAGGCGGGCGACCTGGTCGACCAGAAGACCGGGGGCAAGTACGCCGACAAGGTCGACCAGGCGCAGGACAAGGCGGGCGACGTGCTCACCGGCAAGGACGCCGAGCGCAACGACGTCCGGCGCTCCTGAGTCTCACCGCCGCCGGAACGTCGTGACCTCGACCGACACCGTCACCGGGACGGCGTCGGGCAGGGTCGCGACCCGGCGGGCGGTCGCGGCCGGGTCCTGGTGGTGCCCGGTCGGCCCCATGTCCACGAGGTCGGCGAGCGTGGCGTTGTCGAGCGTGGCGACGCGCTCGACCCGTTCGGTGGCGAGGCGGTCGAAGCCACCGAACGCCGCGTGCAGCCGGGTCGACTTGTCGCTGCCCACCTCGAGCATCCCGAGCGGGCCGATGATCTCAGCGAGGTGACCCGGGGTCGGGGTCACCGTCACCACCACGCCGGACGCCGTCAGCACCCGGGCGAGTTCGGCCGGGTCGCGTGGCCCGAAGACGCTCAGAGCGGCGGCGAACGCGCCGTCCGCCACCGGCAGGGTGGCCCACGCGTCCGCTCCCACCACGGCCAACCGGTCGTGCGCCCGCGCCGCGCGTCGCAGGCCGGGAACGGAGACGTCGACGGCCACGCCGAGGCGTTCGGGTTCGGCGTCGAGGACCTGCGCGGCGTACCAACCCGTGCCTGCCGCGAGGTCGAGGACCGGTCCCGCCGGCGCGGTCTCCGCCACGGCCCGCGCCACGGCCGCCGCGATCGTTGCATAGTGCCCCGACGCCAGGAAACGGTCGCGGGCCGCGATCATCGCGGCGGTGTCGCCGGCGTGCGGTCGCGCCCCGGCGAACAGCGAGACGTAGCCCTGCCGGGCGATGTCGAAGCTGTGGCCCGCGCTGCACCGCAGCGACCGGTCGACGCGCGCCAGTGGTTCCGCACCGACGGGGCACCGCAGCAGCGGCAGCGCACGGTCGAGGGCTGCGGTCACGCCACGAGTGTGCGCGACGCCCGTCCCCAGCCGACCCACAGTGACCCCCGAGCTCAGCGGGGCATGACGTTCGTGTCAGCGCACCGTCAACGGGGGGACCGTCATGAGCCTGCTGGACAAGGCACGTCGTTACGCACAGAAGAACCCGCAGGGCGTCGAGCGCGGCGTGGGCAAGGCCGTCGACGCCGTCAACAAGCGGACCGGCGGCAAGCACGCCGGCGTCCTCGGCAACCTCAAGCGCAACATCCGGAAGGTCACCGGCGGCGGCGGGACCGAGCGCCGCGGCTACTGACCCGTCAGGTCGCGGCGGCGCGGGCGGAGCGGTCCGCGAGGGTGCCCGAGCGCGTTCACCCCGCCGGCGAGTGGTCACCTCTGCCTGCGAGTGGGCGGGAATTCCTGACCATTCGAGGGGGTAGGTGACCACTCGCCGGGGGGTGGGTCTCAGGTCGCGGCGGCGCGGGCGAAGCGGTCCGCGAGGGTGGCGACGGCCGCGGTCAACTCCGGTGAGTCCACGACCTCGAAGTCGCACCGCAGGAACGTCAGCCAGTTCGCGAGGTCGGCGGCCGAGCGCGCGCCGAGCGTGAGCCGGCACCGGTCGGGTCCGAGGTCCTCGATGCTGCCCTCGGCCCACGCTCCCATGCTGGCCGCGATGTCCGCGCTCGAGGTGTGGGCGACGACCGTGGCGCGGAACGGGTTGCTCGTGCGGGTCTTGCCGGCCGCCCACTCCCCGAGGTCGTCGGCGGGGAGCGGCCGGTCGCGGAACCGGTGGCCGACCGATCGTGGCTCGGTCATCCGGTCGAGGCGGAACATCCGCCAGTCGTCGCGGATGAGGTCATAGCCCACGAGGTACCAGCGGCGCCCGAGGTTCACCAGCCGGTAGGGCTCGACGCGTCGCTCGGTCGCCGCGCCCGACCGGTCGGAGTAGGCGAAGCGCACGATCTCGTGGTCACGCGCCGCCGCGGCCAGCAGGCCGAGCACGGCGGCGTCGACCTGGACGCCACGCGCCCCGGGCGTGGCCCGCACCGTGTAGGACTGCAATGCGTCGACGCGGTGGGCGAGGCGCTGCGGCAGGACCTGTTGCAGCTTGGTCAGGGCCCGCAACGACGTCTCCTCGATGCCCTCGACCCCGCCGCCCGCGGACGTGCGCAGGCTGACCGCGATCGCCACGGCCTCGTCGTCCTCGAGCAGCAGCGGCGGCATCGCGGCGCCGGCCGAGAGCCGGTAGCCGCCGACCGAGCCGCGCGTCGCCTCGACCGGATACCCCAGCGCGCGCAGGCGCTCCACGTCGTTGCGGATGGTCCGGGTGCTGACCTCCAGCCGCGCGGCCAGTTCCGGACCGGGCCACTCGCGCGGGGTCTGCAGCAACGACAGCAGCGTGAGGAGCCGTCCGGACGTCTGGGCCATGTCGTCGAAACTAGTCGACCAAGCGGAACGAAACGTTCCTGATGCCTCGGGAAGGTGTGGTCGTCCAGAACGGCCGACCGACCAGGAGTCGACATGACGACGACGCTCGAACCCGCAGCCCTCCCCACCGACACAGCGCCCGCCGACGCACCGGCGCGCCCCCGCGACCCGGACGCCCGGCGCCGGTGGACCGGCTTCGCGGTGGTGCTGACCGCGATGATCATGAACCTGCTCGACTCCACCGTGCTGAACGTGGCGGCGCCGTCGATCCAGCGCGACCTCGGCTCGTCGTCCTCCCAGCTGGAGTGGACCGCCGCGGCCTACACGCTGGCCATCGCGGTCGGGCTGCTCACCGGCGGCCGCCTCGGCGACCGGTACGGGCGTCGACGGATGCTGCTGATCGGCCTGGCCGGGTTCACCGCGGCTTCGGCGGCGTGCGCCTTCGCCTGGTCGCCGGCCTCGCTGATCGGCTTCCGGGTCGTGCAGGGGCTCGCGGCCGCGCTGTTGACCCCGCAGACGTTCGGCCTGATCCGCGACCTGTTCCCGGCGGACCAGCTCGGCAAGGCCTTCGCGGCGTTCGGTCCGGTCATCGGGATCTCGACCGTGGCGGGGCCCATCGTGGCCGGACTGCTCATCGAGTGGAACCCGGGCGGCAGCGACTGGCGCTCGATCTTCTTCATCAACGTCCCGATGGGCGTGTTCGCGTTGGTCGTCGGGGCCAAGGTGCTCCCGAAGGGCGCCGGTACGCGCACGATCCGGCTCGACCTGGTCCGAACGTTGCTCATGGCAGCAGTCAGCTTCCTGCTCGTCTTCCCGCTGGTCGACGGCCGGACGCTCGGCTGGCCGACCTGGATCTTCGCCGTCCTGGCCGCGGCCGTCCCGGTGCTCGCGGTGTTCGTGGCGCAGCAGCGCCGGCGCGTGCGCACCGGACGCACCCCGCTGCTCGAGGCGAGCGTCCTCCGCAAGCGTTCCTACGTCGCCGGGATCGTGTTCACGATGGTGTTCTTCGGTGCGCTCGTCGGTTTCTCGTTGACCGTCGGACTGTTCCTGCAGCTCGGACTGGGGTTGTCGCCGATCCACGCCAGCCTGTGGATGGCGGCGCTGGCCGTCGGCGCGTTCTTCGGTTCGGGGGTCGGGGCGTGGGCGGCACAGGCCGTGGGGCGCCCGATCCTGCACATCGGCCTCGCCATCATGGCCGTCGGTGTGGTGGTCGAACTGGTGTGCCTGCACGCGGTCTCGGCCGGCTCGACGGTCGGCGGCGGCACCGTCATCCCCGGCCTGGTGGTCTACGGCTTCGGCATGGGGATGATCTTCGTGCCGCTGTTCAGCATCATCACCGGCGAGATCGACGACCACGAGGTCGGTTCGGCGTCCGGGATGCTCGAGGCCTTCCAGCAGCTCGGTGCCTCGCTCGGGGTGGCCGTGCTCGGCACCGTGTTCTTCGGTCACCTCGCCCTCGAGCGCGGCGGACCGGCGGCGGCCGCGGCAGCCGGCCGTCACCTCGACGCGATCGAGGCGACGATGACGGTGGCCCTGGTGCTGATCGCGGTGGCCTTCGTCGTCGGCTGGTTCCTCCCGCGGCGGGCGAAGGTCGCGCAGTACGCCTGACCCCGTTTGGCCGAATTCTGTGTACTCCTGCGGCCCCACGCCGCAGGAGTACACAGAATTCGGTCGTTTCGTCAGGTCAGGAGCGGGGCGAGGGTGAGGCCGAGGTGCAGGCGCAGGCGGTCCTCGCCCCGCTTGACCGAGAGTCCCGTGAGCGTCTCGACCCGGCCGAGGCGGTGGTAGAGCGTCTGCCGGTGGATGCCGAGGGCCGCCGCGGTCTCGGCGACGGAGCCGGCCAGGTCGAGGAACGTCCGCATCGTGCGGGTGAGTTCGGGATCGTCCAGCAACCGTCGGACCGGTGCGTCGAGCACGAGTCCCGGCGCCGGATCGGCGGCCAGGAGGCGGTAGACGCCGAGGTCGTCCCAGGCGGCGACGGGTCGCCGGGCCGGGTCGACACGCGCGACCCGCACGGCGAGCCGGGCCTGGCGCCACGACGTGCGGGCCTGGCGCAGATCGGTGGTGGGTGCACCGATCCCGGCGACGAGCGAGGTCCGGTCGGCGACGCGTTCGGCGTACAGGTCGAGCGTGCGGCGCGCGACGTCCTCGGCCGGGCGGAGGTCGGCGTCGCGGGCCGGGTTGCGCCTGGGGGTCAGCGGCACGAGCAGGGTGGTGCCGAGTTCGGTGCTCGAGGCGAGGACGGCCCGCGGCAGCCGCCAGAGGTTGAGCGACAGGTCGCGGCCGTCGTCGCCGGTGGCGCCCGCGACGACGACGACCACCGGGACGTCGTGCGGCAGTTCCGAGCGTTCGCGGACCGCGGCGATCGCCCGGGTGACGTCGTCGGCGTCGGCCGAGAGCAGGTCGGCCAGGGTCGAGGCGGCGTTCTCCCGGGTGCGGCTCTGCGCGGCCAGCAAGGTCCCGGCGTGCTCGGCGAGGTCGGCCGCGGCGCGGACGGCGGGGGACCGGACGTCGCCGGTCCAGTCGTAGGCCCAGACGTAGCCGTAGGTGACCCCGCGCCACCGCGCGGGCAGGCACAGCCGTGGGGCGATGCCGAGCCGACTGTCGCCGGGGATGGTCACCGGGTCGGGGGTCGTGGCGATGCCGTAGCGCTCGAACCACTCCCGCACCTCGGGCGTGGACCCTCGGGTGAGGATCGAACCCTGGCGAACGGCGTCGACGTCGGGCCGCTGGGTGCCGTACGCGACGAGGTCGAAGTTCCGGTCCTCCAGCGTGATCGGCGCGCCCAGCAGCCGGGCGGCCTCCTCGACGATCCCCTGCAGCTCCGGGCGCACGGGTTGAGCATATGTCTGACGAGGGTGGAACGACGCTCGACGTCTGTCCATGGAGCCTCCGGGCGGCGCCGGGAACACTGACCGTCATGGCGAACCCGGTGCTCATGAAGCTGTCCCGCAACGACCGGGTGCGGCGGCTGACCACGTCGCTGCCGGTCACCCGCCAGGTGGTCGACCGCTTCGTCGCGGGCACCACCGAGGAGCAGGCGCTCGCCAGCGTCCGCGAGCTCATCGGCCGCGGCCTCGACGTCACCGTCGACCGGCTCGGGGAGGACGTCACCGACCGCGAGCACGCCGACGCCACCGCGGCCGCCTACGTCGGGTTCCTCGACGACCTGCGCACCGCGGGTCTCACCCCGGCGGCCGAGGTCTCGCTCAAGCTCTCGGCCATGGGCCAGGCCCTCGGCGCCGACGGCCCCGCGATCAGCCTCGACAACGCCCGTCGTGTCTGCGAGGCGGCGGCGGCCGCGGGCACGACCGTCAGCGTCGACATGGAGGACCACACCACGGTCGACGCCACCCTGGAGACGGTGCAGGCCCTGCGCGCCGACTTCCCGTGGGTCGCCACCGTCGTCCAGGCGATGCTCCGCCGAACCGAGGGCGACCTCGCGCACCTCACCCACACCGGCTCGCGCATCCGGCTGGTCAAGGGGGCGTACGCCGAACCGGCGTCGGCCGCCTACCAGAGCAAGGCCGAGGTCGACGACGCCTACGCCCGGAACCTGCGTCTGCTCATGGCGGGCGAGGGCTACCCGCAGGTCGCCACCCACGACCCGGCCCTCATCGACGCCGCCGAACGCATGATCGTCGAGTACGGCCGGACCTCCGACAGCTACGAGTTCCAGATGCTGTTCGGCATCCGCACCGGTGAGCAGCAGCGCCTGCACGACGCCGGCCACCGCCTGCGCGTCTACGTCCCGTTCGGCGACGACTGGTACGGCTACTTCATGCGTCGTCTGGCTGAACGCCCCGCCAACGTCGGCTTCTTCGTCCGCGCGCTCGTCTCCCGCTGACCCACCCTCAACGACCGGATCCTGTGGACTCCTGCAGCCCCAGGCTGCAGCGGGACACACCATTCGCGGAAGGACATCCCACATGGACGCCATCACCTCCGTCCCCGCCCCCGTCAACGAGACGGTCCGGACCTACGCCCCCGGATCGACCGAGCGGGCGGCGCTGCAGGCGTCGCTCACCGAGCTGGTGAAGTCGCCGGTCGAGCTCACCGCGACCATCGGCGGTGAGCAGAAGCTCGGCGGCGGCGGGGAGTTCTCGGTCGTGCAGCCGCACCGGCGCGAGCACGTGCTGGGCACCGGCCGGGGCGCCAGCGCCGCCGACACCACCGCGGCGATCGCGGCCGCGAAGGACGCGGCGCCCGCGTGGGCCGCGATGGACTTCGACGACCGCGCGGCGATCCTGCTCAAGGCGGCGGACCTGCTCGCCGGGCCGTGGCGCTCGACGCTGAACGCCGCGACCATGCTCGGTCAGAGCAAGACCGCCTACCAGGCCGAGATCGACGCCGCGTGCGAGCTCGCCGACTTCTGGCGCTTCAACGTCGCGTTCGCCCGGCAGATCCTCGCCGAGCAGCCGATGGCCAACAGCCCGGGGATCTGGAACCGGCTCGACCACCGCCCGCTCGAGGGCTTCGTCTACGCCATCACCCCGTTCAACTTCACGGCCATCGCCGGCAACCTGCCGACCGCTCCCGCGCTCATGGGCAACGTCGTGCTGTGGAAGCCGTCGCCGACCCAGCAGTTCGCCGCGCACTTCACGATGCGGCTGCTCGAGGAGGCGGGGATGCCCGCGGGCGTCATCAACCTGCTGCCGGGTGACGGCCTCGACGTGTCGTCGGTGGCGCTCGCCCACCCCGACCTCGCCGGCATCCACTTCACCGGTTCGACGCCGACCTTCCAGCACCTGTGGCGCACGGTCGGCGAGAACATCGGGGGCTACCGCGCCTACCCGCGCATCGTCGGCGAGACCGGCGGCAAGGACTTCGTGCTGGCCCACCCCAGCGCCGACGTCGACGTCCTGCGGACCGCGTTGATCCGCGGCGCCTTCGAGTACCAGGGCCAGAAGTGCTCGGCCGCCTCGCGGGCGTACGTGCCGCGTTCGGTGTGGAACCGCATGAAGGACGACCTGATCGCCGAGACCGAGTCGATCACGGTCGGCGACGTCACGGACTTCTCGCACTTCATGGGCGCCGTCATCGACGACCGGGCCTTCGCCAAGCACCAGGCGGCGTTGCGGCGTGCAACGGAGTCGTCGTCGCTGCAGGTGGTCGCCGGCGGCACCACCGACGACAGCGTCGGGTGGTTCGTACGTCCGACCATCATCGAGGGCAGCGACCCCACCGACGAGGTCTTCACGACCGAGTACTTCGGGCCGATCCTCGGCGTCCACGTGTACGACGACGCCGACTTCGAGACCGTCATGGACCAGGTCGACTCCGCCTCGCCGTACGCGCTGACCGGCTCGATCGTCGCGCAGGACCGCGCGGCCGTCGCCCGGGCGTCGGAGCGGCTGCGCAACACCGCCGGCAACTTCTACGTCAACGACAAGCCCACCGGGGCGGTCGTCGGGCAGCAGCCGTTCGGCGGGGCGCGGGCCTCGGGCACCAACGACAAGGCGGGTGCGCCGCAGAACCTCATGCGGTGGACCTCGACCCGCTCGGTCAAGGAGACGTTGGTCCCGGCGACGGACTGGCGCTACCCGCACATGGAGGGCTGAGGTCGGGTCAGCGGGCCGCGCGGGCCTGCCGCCACACCTCCAGCACGAACCGCCAGAGGCCGGACAGCACCGCGCTGCCGACCACCAACCCGGCGCTCGCCAGGTGGACCGGCACCCGGGCCCCGGGCAGGACGAACGCGCCGGCCCAGAACGTCACGAGGGCCAGGGCGAGTCCGGTCGTGCGGATGACGCTGCCGGGTGTCGCGCGGCGGATGGCCCGGCGCTGGGAGCGGCCACCCTCGCCGAGCACCCGGCGGAACCGACGGGCGGTGCGGAACAGCAGCACGCTGATCAGCGCGGTGAAGAAGATCCGGCCGGTGCCGACGTTCCGGAGCAGGATGCCGATGCCGTCGGCCGCGAGCAGCAGCAGGCTGAAGACGGTGAAGAACCGCCGGACCACCGCCGCGAGGTCGCGGCCGATGCGCGGGTCGCCCGGCCGCAGCGCGGCGGCCCGCCGGTAGGTGCGCACCGCGTCGTGCAGTTCCAGGCGGGTCGTGCTGACCTCACCGAGGCCGCGCAGCGCGTCGGCGTTCTCGGGGTCCAGCCGCAGCACCTCCTGCAGCGCGGCCCGTGCGGCGTCGGTGTCGACCTTCGCGTTCCGCACCTGGCCGAGGATCAGATGGGTGGAGGGCTCCTGCGGCGCCAGGCCCACCGCCCGTTCGGCGGCGGCGACGCTGACGTCGTCGACCCGGCCGGTGACGAGGTCGACCTGAGCGCGCACGACGTAGCCGGTCCAACTGGTCGGGAGCGCCGCGACGGCGGCGTCGGCGTGCTGCCGGGC
This sequence comes from Jatrophihabitans sp. YIM 134969, assembly GCF_054456675.1. Taxonomy (NCBI): domain Bacteria; kingdom Bacillati; phylum Actinomycetota; class Actinomycetes; order Jatrophihabitantales; family Jatrophihabitantaceae; genus Jatrophihabitans; species Jatrophihabitans sp. YIM 134969. Next base: position 27,427 of record NZ_JBTJEQ010000040.1, on the reverse strand, counting down.
GGCGTCCACACGACGTAGACCGGCGTTGCACAGTGCAGCGATCCGGTGGGCCTGGTCGTCCCCGGGGCGGACGGCGAGGACCTGCTCGGCGAGGTGCAGGCCGTCACCGACCTCCCCTTCTCCCAGCGCGCACCGCGCGAGCATCAGCAGCGCGAACGGGTCGTCGGGATCCTCGGCGATGACCGGCCGCAGGGTCTCGCGGGCCTGGGCGTAGCGGTCGAGGTCGATCAGCACATCGGCCCGCTCGAGCAGGGCGACGGTGTCGGGCGTCTCGCCGCCGGTCGTGGTCACAGCCGTCTGACCTCCCTGAGGTAGGCCCGCAGGTCGGCGTAGGTGCCGTCGTCGTCGCCGAAGCTCACGACGGTGCGGGCGGTGTCCAACCACGGCCCGATCGACGGCCGGATCTCGGCGAGCGCGGCGTCCACGTCGCGCATGTCGATGAGCCGGACGGTCCCCGAGCGGGCGCTGTCGAGCAGAGCGCGTTCGGACGCGGTCTCGCAGACGTGGGCGAGGTCCGCGCCCGAGAAACCGTTTGTCCGCTCGGCGATCCGGCCGAGGTCGATGCCGGCCAGTGGCCGGTCACGCAGGTGCGTCTCGAGGATGGCGCGGCGGGCTGCTGCGTCGGGCGGGGTCACGAGCACCGTGCGGTCGAGGCGCCCGGGACGCCGCAACGCCGGGTCGACGTCCCAGGGCTGGTTGGTCGCGGCCAGCACGAACACGCCCTCGTTGACCGCCTCCACGCCGTCGAGCTCGGTGAGCAGGGAGTTGACCATCGTCCGCAGACCGGTCGTGCGCTGCTGGCTCCGTCGGCCCCCGAGCGCGTCGAGTTCGTCGATGAACACCACGCACGGCGCGCTGCGGCGGGCGAGCTGGAACAGCTCGTGCAGCGCCCGTTCGGACTCGCCGAGCCAGCGGGAGAGGACGTCGGCGAGACCGATCGACACGAACCCGGCACCGAGCTCACCCGCCACGGCCCGCGCCAGGAAGGTCTTGCCGACCCCGGGCGGGCCGTACAGCAGCAACCCGCCGCGCAGGCTCTTGCCGTACAGACGACGCAGTTCGGGGTTGCGCATCGGGGCGAGGAAGGCGGCGTCGAGACGCTCCTTGACCGCCTCCATCCCGCCGACGTCGGCGAGCGTCACCGTGGGCAGTTCGAGGTCGTACGCGTCGGCCGCGGGCGGCGCCTCGCCGGTCTCGACGAACGCCGGCGGTGGGCCGTCGAGCTGGGCCTCGGCGTGCCCCCAGTCGAAGGGTGGGTCGGTGGTCTCCGGCGTGGTGGCAGGAGGACCGGCCAGCGCGCGCTGCATGAGGGCCTGGATCCGGGCGTCCGTGGGGTCCGCCGCGAGCGCCGGTGCCACCACCCCGACCGCCTGGGCGTGCCGCCCGGCCGCGAGCAGCTGGTCCGCGACGTGCAGTCGCAGCGGCAGGTCGTCCGGCCGCCCGGCGAGCGCGGCCAGCAGGGACTCGAGCAGCGCGTCGTCCACGACGACGACCGTACGAGACACCGCGGCGCGCGGACACCGGGAACCCGGGCTGTGCACCACCCCACGGAGCGTGCAGGGACGCCCGGATCCGGGCAGGTTGACGGTGTGCGCATCCTCGTCACCGGCGCGTCCGGGTTCGTCGGCGGTCGGCTCGCGGCGGCACTCGCGGACGACGGTCACGACGTCCGGGCCATGACCCGTCACCCCGACACCTACCGCGGAGCGGGTGAGGCCGTCGGCGCCGACGTCTTCGACCCGGAGACGCTGCCGCCGGCGCTCGAGGGCTGCGACGCGGCCTACTACCTCGTGCACTCCCTCGACGAGGCGAACTTCGAGAAGCTCGACGCCGAGGCCGCGGAGGCGTTCGCGTCGGCGGCGAAGGCCGCGGGCGTGCGGCGCATCGTCTACCTGGGCGGCCTCGGGGACGACCACGACGACCTGTCCCCCCACCTGCGCTCGAGGCGTCAGGTCGAGCACATCTTCGAGAACTCCGGCGTCCCCACCACCGCTCTGCGGGCCGGGATCGTCATCGGCCACGGCGGCGTGTCGTGGGAGTTGACCCGGCAGCTGGTCGAGCACCTCCCGGTCATGATCACGCCGCGCTGGGTGCGGACCCGCACCCAGCCGATCTCCATCGCGGACGCGGTCCGCTACCTCGTCGGCGTGCTCGACGTCGACGACCCCGACTGCCACCACTACGACATCGGCGGGCCCGAGGTCCTGCGGTACGTCGACATGCTGCGGCGGGTGGCGGTCATCGAGGGGCGGACCATGATCATCGTGCCCGTTCCCGTGTTGTCGAAGTCGTTGTCCTCGCGGTGGTTGTCGTTGGTCACCGACGTCGACCGACAGACCGGACGTTCGCTCATCGAGTCCATGAGCAACGAGGTCGTGGTGAAGGACGACGCGATCCGCGAGGTCGTGCCCTTCGAGCCGATGGACTACGACGAGATGGTCCTGGTGGCGTTGGGGGAGCGGGCGCGGGCCGCGCGCGGGGCCCACGCGTGAACGCCCTGAACGACCGCGCCGCGCAGCTGAGCCGACGGCTGCCGTCCTGGCTGACCGAGAAGGTCCCGCGCGACCACTGGGAGTCCGACGCCGCGTTCACCCGGCGTCGTCGGGTCGTGGCGGGGACGACGGTGGTCGGGGCGTCGCTGCTGGGCCTGTCGCTGTCGGCGGAACCCGACACCAAGGAGTTCTACGGGCTCACGGCGGCCGTGGCGGGCACCTGGGTGGTCGGCGGGTTCGGATCCGGACCGTTGCACCTGGGATACCAGCAGCGGCGCACCGAGCAGGAACTCGAACGGCCGCTGCTCACGCCGGTCGCGCTCGGGGTCGGCGCGTTCGGCGTCTTCTACGCCGTCGCGCTCGTCGCGCGGGAGATCCCGTTCCTCGACCGTGCGCTCACCAAGATCCTGACCTTCGCCGACGAGGGGAACTCGGCTCTCACCCTCGGTACGGCCCTGGCCAACGGGGCCGCCGAGGAGGTCTTCTTCCGCGGTGCCATGTACGCCGCGGCAGGGACGTCCAAGCCGGTGGCCAAGACGACCGCGGTCTACACCCTGGCCACGGTCTCCACCCGCAACCCGGCCCTGGTGCTCGCCGCGGCCGTCATGGGCACGTTGTTCGCGGCCCAACGCCGCGCGACGGGCGGCATCCAGGCCCCGCTGCTCACCCATCTCACGTGGTCCACGCTGATGTTCCGGTTCCTGCCGCCGTTGTTCACCGGCCCCAAGGCCGAGGCGCGACGGGCCCGGCGGCGCCTGGGCCGCTGAGCGGACCGACGGTCAGGTGAGCACCGGCGTCTGCAGTCGCGTCCCGAAGTCGCGGGCGAGGGCGCTGCGGGCGGCGTTCCAACCGCACATGCCGTGTACCCCGCCGCCGGGCGGGGTCGACGACGAGCACAGGTAGACGCCGTCGACGGGGGTGGCGTACCGCGACAGCGACGGCGTGGGGCCCACCACCGACTGGTACATCCCGGCGCGACCGGCGTTGATGTCACCGCCGACGTAGTTCGCGTCGTACGCCTCGTACCCGGACGACGTCCGGCTCGTCCGGTGCACCACCAGGTCACGGAACCCCGGTGCGAACCGTTCGATCTGGGCCTCGATCGCGTCGGTGCGGTCGAGGTCGGACCCGTTCGGCACGTGGCAGTAGGCCCAGAGGGTCTCGCCGTCGTCGGGCGTGCGGGTCGGGTCGGCGACCCCCGCCTGCACGACGAGGACGTACGGCCGCTCACTGTGCCGGCCCGCCTCCATCGCGGCCTCGCTCGCGGCGACCTCCTCGAGGGTGCCGCCGAGGTGCACCGTGCCGGCCGTCCGCACCTCGGGGTTGGTCCACGGCACCGGGCCGGACAACGCGTAGTCGAGCTTGAACACCCCGCCGCCGTAGCGGAACCGTTGCAGTGTGCGGCGGTAGCGTGCCGGCAGGTCGTCGCCGCCGATCGCGGCGAACTGGTGGGGGCCGATGTCGAGCAGGGTCGACGCGGCGGGTGGCAGCTCGCGCAGGGAGCGGATCTCGTGGTCGAGGACGAACTCCACCCCGAGTGACTCGGCGTGCGTGACGAGGGCGTCGGCCAGGACACCACTGCCGCCCTCGACGACCGGCCAGCCGCTGGCGTGGGCGCTCACACCCAGGACGAGGCCGAACGCCGAGGTCAGCGGGGCGCCGAGGTCTCGGACGCTGTGGGCCGCGAGCCCGGCGAACAACGCCCGCGCGGCGTCGGTGGAGAAGCGGGTGCGGGCCAACGTCGTCGCCGGCAGCAGACCCGGCAGCCCGAACCGGGCCAGCAGCAGCGGGTGGCGCGGCACGTGGCGCAGGTCGGAGAACACGTCGCCGAGCACCTCCGGCGCGGACTCCGACAGCCGCCCGAACAGCGACCGCCAGGCCGGGCCGTCGGCGCCGAGACCCTCGACGGTGCGTTCGACGTCGGCGTACGCGACCGCCGCCCGGCCGCCGTCGAGCGGCTGCGCGAACGAGGCCTCGGGCCGGCGCATCCGCACCCCCATGCCCTCCAGGTCCAGCCCACGGAAGAACCGCGACAGTTCGACCATCGACTGGACCGTGGAGCAGACGTCGTGGCGGTAACCCGGCAGGGTCAGCTCGGCGGTCCGGCATCCGCCGCCGGCGGTCGACGACGCCTCGAAGACGGTGACGGGGATGCCCTGCTCGGCGAGGGTGATGGCCGCGGCGAGGCCGTTCGGCCCGGCGCCGACGACGTGGGCGCGGGCGGGTCGGGAACTCACACCTCCACCTTGCCCCGTGCCCGCCGGGCTCAGACGGGCGGCCACCACCCCAGCCGCGCTTGACCTGCTGTTGACGGTCCGATGACGTGCCGGTGACCCGCGCCCGGTGAGGGTGGACCCACATCACGACCGACCACCGGAGGACCCGCCATGACCCGACGCCCCACCTACGAGGGACGTCCGCTCCCACGCCCCGACGAAGAGGTCGTCGACCAGGGCCTCGCGTTCGACCTGGGCACCCTGAGCCGCCGGTCCGTGCTGAAGTTCCTCGGGCTCGGCGCCGCGACCGCCGGGCTGACCGCCTGCGGTGCGGCCGGTGTTGCCGGAGGTGGCTCGTCGTCGAGTTCCACGACGTCGTCCTCGTCGTCCTCGTCGTCTGCAGCCGCCACCGGCACCACGACCGCGGCCGAGAGCGAGATCCCCGAGGAGACCGCGGGTCCGTACCCCGGCGACGGCTCGAACGGACCTGACGTCCTCGAGACGTCCGGCGTGGTGCGCCGCGACATCACCACCAGCTTCGGCGAGATGTCCGGGACGGCCGAGGGGGTGCCGGTCACGGTGACGTTGGCGTTGACCGACCTCGCCTCGGGCGACGTGCCGTTCGAGGGGGTCGCGGTGTACGTGTGGCACTGCGACCGCGAGGGCCGTTACTCGCTGTACTCCGACGGCGTGACGGAGCAGAACTACCTGCGCGGGGTGCAGGTCGCGGACAGCAACGGCGAGGTCACGTTCACCAGCATCTTCCCGGCCTGTTACGACGGCCGCTGGCCGCACATCCACTTCGAGGTCTATCCCGACGTCGACAGCATCACCGACTCCACCTCGGCGATCGCGACCTCGCAGATCGCGATGGTGCAGGACGTCTGCGACACCGTGTACGCCACGGAGGGCTACGAGCAGTCGGTCACCAACCTCGCGAAGGTCAGCCTCGACGGCGACAACGTCTTCGGCGACGACGGCGGCGTGAGCCAACTGCCGACCGTCACCGGTGACGTGTCGTCCGGGTACACGATGCGCCTGGCCGTCGGCGTCGACACGTCCACGGCGGCCGGGGGTGGCGCGGGTGGAGACGGCGGCGGGATGGGTGCGCCGCCCACGGGTGGGCCGGGTCAGAACTGATCGTTGCTCTAGACAACGATCAACGGGACGGCCGTCTCCGCGGACGTCAGCGCGCCGTGCATGCCGACCAGGTCGGTGACGGCCTGCGGCTCACGGTCGGTGGCCATGATCGCCCAGTCGTCGCGGGCGATCGCCACGACGTCGCCGAGACGCGGGAGGTTGCGGTCCGCGACCGGGCCGAAGCGGCCGCTCGTGACCGCCTGCTCGCGGGTGAGGACCGTCGCACGTGGGCCGAGGACCTCCGACCACGTGGCGTGCACGTCGTCCGCGGCTCCACGCACGCAGTACACATGGCGGAACCGGGGCTCGCCGGCCACGGCCCGGACTCCCGCGCGCAGCGCCGGTTCCCGCCCGACGTCGACGCGGTGGGTGGACGGCACGTCCAACCCGCCGTGGTCGGCCGTCACGACGAGCGCGGTGCGGCGGGGCAGCGACTCCGCGAGCCGGGCCAGCATCGCGTCGACCCGCGCGGCGGCGTCCGCCCACTCCGGCGACGCGATGCCGTGGACGTGCGCGGCGGTGTCGAGCACCGAGGTGTAGCCGTAGACCAGGCCGGGTCCGGCTCGCACCTCGTCGACGAGGCGTCCGGTGGCGTCGTCGCCGTCGGCGAGCCCGATCGCCCGGGCCCCGCCGTACGCCGCGATCGTGAGGCCGCTGCCCAGGAACGCCCCCGGGAGGACGACGCGGGTGTCGACGCCCGCCGCGGCGATCCGCCCCCACCAGGTCGGGACCGGTTGCCACACCGCGGGTGAGGGGTCGTCGCGCCAGAAGATGTGGGTGAGCACGCGGTCGGTGCCCGGGACGAGCAGGGTAAAGCCGAGGATGCCGTGTTCACCGGGCATCGTGGCCGTCCCGAGCGTCACCAGACTGGTCGGCGTCGTCGACGGGCACGGCGAGCTCAGCACGTCGAGCGTTCCGGTGACGCCCGCCAGGACCGAGGCCAGCAGCGGGGCGTGCGGCGCGAGGCGGGGGAGCAGTTCGTGCCCCAGCCCGTCCACCAGCACCAGACAGACCCGGTCCACCTCGCCGACCCGGTCGGCCAGCGCGATCGTGTCGGTCCCGCCGGGTACGCCGAGCACCGACGCCACCGCCGGCAACAGGTCGGCGAGCGTTCCGGTCACCGCCGCAACCTAGCCTCGCGCCCCGTGCGGGCCGTCAGGTCGTGAGCGGGATGCGCAGGATGCGGTCGTCCTCGGCCTCGGGATCGCCGCGTCCGTCGCGGTTCGAGGTGGTGACCCACAGCGCGCCGTCGGGGGCGAGGGTGACGGTGCGCAGACGGCCGAACCGGCCCTCGAACAGCGTCTCGGGCTGGGCGAGCGAACCGTCGGCGTTCACAGCGATGCGGTAGAGGCGTTCACCGCCGAGAGCGGCGAGCCACAGCGCACCGCCCGCGTACGCCAGGCCGGAGGGTGAGGCGTCGGAGGTCGCGAACGTGACCAGCGGGGCGGTGCTGTCGCCGGTGTCGCCCTCCGTGCCCTCGGCGGCGGGCCAGCCGTAGTCGTTGCCCGCCTCGAGCAGGTTGATCTCGTCGAGGGAGTTCTGGCCGAACTCCGCCTCCCAGAGCTCGCCGTCGGGGCCGAAGGCGAGACCCTGCGGGTTGCGGTGGCCGAGGGTGAACACGACCGAGGCGGGGTCGGGGTTGCCCGGCGCAGGCCTTCCGTCGGCCGTCATGCGCAGGACCTTGCCGCCGAGGTAGGCGGGGTCGGGCGCGCGGTCGCGGGCGTTCGCGTCGCCGGCGGTGACGTACAGCAGGCCGTCCGGTCCGAACGCGATGCGTCCGCCGTTGTGGTTGCCGGCGGCCGGGATGCCCGTGCGGATCGGGGTGAACCCGCTCATCGACCGGCCGTCGTAGGTGAAGCGGACGACCCGGTTGTCCGTGTCCGTCGTCAGGTACGCGAACACCTGCTGGTCGGTGGCGAAGTCCGGCGAGAGCGCGAGGCCGAGCAGTCCACCCTCGCCGCCGCCGCCGACACCCGGCACCGTGCCGACCGGGGTCGTGCCCCCGGAAGGCGTGACCCGCACGATCCGGTGGCTGTCCCGTTCGCTCACCAGCGCGTCGCCGCCGGGCAGGAACGCCACGCCCCACGGCACCTCCAGGCCCGCGGCGACGACCGTGGGTGTGCCGGCGCGCGCCGGGGCTTCGGTCCCCGCCGCCGAGGAGCTGGACCCCGATGCGCTCGGGCTCGCGGTGGGCGTCGTGGTGCTCGCGGACGGCGACGCCGGGGTGTCGGCGGATGTCGTGCACCCGCCGACCAGCGCCACGGCGCCCGCCGCTGCGGTGAGGACGGCGGCTCGACGACGGAACCGGGAGGCGACCATGGCCCGACGGTATTGACCGCGTCTGTGAACCACCCTGACCCGATGCTGACCGGGGGTCGGCACCGATCCCAACACGCGTCAGCCACCATCCAGGGGTGGCCGACGCGTCCCACCGACCTCCCCTGCCGAGCGGACCGCCGCTCGGCGGCGACCGCCCGATCGTGTACCGCCGTCGGCCCTGGTACGTGCGTCACCGCACCGTGCTCGCCGGGATCGGCACGGCCGTCGTGCTCGCCGGCGGCACCACCGCGGCCGTCCTGGCGACCCGCAACTACGACACCGTCCCGGCCGGGGCGGCCTCGGTCGACGCGTCGCTCTTCGCGCCCTCCGCGCCGCCGGCGAGCACGCCGAGGACCGCGCCTGTGCCCGTGGTGACGGTGACGGCTCCACCGCGCACGACGGCCAAGGGCAAGGTCGTGGCGGTGATCGCTCCCGGGCGGTGGACGATCTCCGTGGAGCAAGGCCTGCAACTCACGGTCGTGGCGACGCCGACGACAACCTACGCCCGCCACCGCACCGTGGACGACGTGCACAAGGGCAGCACCATCACGGCCGTCGGGACGATGGCGGCCGGGATCATCACCGCGACGTCGGTGGCGATCGAGAAGCCGTCTACTTGAGTTCGGCCGAGCTCTTGCCGAGCAGGCGGCGGGCGACGATCAACTGCTGGATCTGCTGGGTTCCCTCGAAGATGTCGAGGATCTTCGAGTCGCGAGCCCACTTCTCCAGCAGGCTGTGCTCGGAGTAGCCGAGCGATCCGACCAGTTCGACGCAGCGCAGCGTGATCTCGTTCGCGACCCGCCCGGCCTTGGCCTTGGCCATGGACGCCTGCAGCGAGTTGGGCTTGGCGTTGTCGGCGAGCCACGCCGCCTCGAGGGTGGTGAGGTACGCCGCCTGCCAGTCGGCCTCCATCGCCAGCAGCGCCGCGGCCGCGGCCGGTTGGCGCACCGCGGGGCGGTCGTAGTCGACGGTGATGCCGGCCTCGGCGAACAAGGCGCGGGTCTCGTCCAGGCTGGCCTTGGCCACGCCCAGCGCCATGGCGGCCACCAGCGGACGGGTGTTGTCGAAGGTCTGCATGACCCCGGCGAACGAACCCTCGGTGTTGATGTCGGGCGTCCCGAGCAAGTTCTCCTTCGGCACGCGGCAGTCCGTGAAGCGGATGGTCGCGGTGTCGGACGCCCGGATGCCCAGCTTGTGGTCGAGGCGCACGACCTCCATGCCGGGCGTGCCCTTCTCGACCACGAAGGACTTGATCGCGGCGCGGCCGAGTGACTTGTCGAGGGTCGCCCACACGACGACGGCGTCGCTGCGTCCACCGGCGGTCACGTAGATCTTCTCGCCGTTGATGACGTAGTCGTCGCCGTCCGCCACCGCCGTGGTGGTGATGGCGGCCGAGTCCGATCCGCATCCGGGTTCGGTGATGGCCATCGACGCCCACAGGCCGTCGAACCGCGCGAGCTGTTCGTCGTTCGCCACCGACGCGATGGCGGAGTTGCCCAACCCCTGACGCGGCATCGACAGGACGAGACCGACGTCGCCCCAGCAGCTCTCCATGATGGTGAGCACCGAGGACAGGTTGGTGCCGTTGCGGTTCTCCGCCCCGGACCCGTTCGCCGAACGCCGCACCCCGCGTGCGCCGCCCGCGTTCTCGTTGCCGGCGGCGAGGCCGTCGTAGAGCGCCGCGAGCATGTCGAGTTCCTTGGGGTACTCGTGCTCGGCGAGGTCGTACTTGCGGGAGTTGGCGCGGAACACCTCGACCGCGGCTTGCCGGGTCTGTGCGAGGACGGACCGGAACTTCTTCGGGGTCTCGAGGTTGATCACACCAGCACCGCGCCTTCCATGAGTCCGACCGCGCGCAGATCGCGGTACCAACGCTCGACGGGATGTTCCTTGACGAAGCCGTGGCCGCCGAGCAGCTGCACGCCGTCGGTGCCGATCCTCATGCCGTACTCGGCCGTCAGCCGGCGGGCGTGAGCCGTGGCCTGACCGAAGTCCCTGCCCTGCTCGGCGAGCGCCGCCGCGCGGTAGGTCGCGAGCCGCATGCCCTCGAGCTCGATGCCGATGTTCGCGACCATGAACGCCACGGCCTGGCGGTTGCTCACCGGCTCACCGAACGCGGTGCGGTCGTTGACGTAGGGGATGACGTGGTCGAGGACGGCCTGGCCGGCGCCCACCGCGAGCGACGCCCAGCCGAGGCGGGAGAGCCGGATGGCGTCGCGGTAGTCGTCGGTCGAACCGAGCGCGGCGGTGGCGGGGACGGTGACGTCGTCGAGCAGGACGCGGGCCGTCGACGCTGCCCGCAGGCCCATGCCGGGCTCCGACTCGATGGTGAGGCCCTCGCTGCCGCCCTCGACGACGAACAGCCGCGGCGCCCCGTCGAGCATCGCGGCCACGACGAACAACTCGGCCTGGGCGGCGCCGGGCACGAGGGACTTGGTGCCGGCCAGGCGGAAACCGCCCCCGACGGTGCGGGTGGCGGTGGTGGTCAGGTCGAACGGGTCGAACAACGTCGACGGCTCGAGCACGGCGAGCGCCGCGACCGGCACGCTCTCCCCGACGAACGACGGCAGGTACGTGGCCTGCTGGGCCTCGTCACCCCAGAGCACCAGAGCGTTGCACACTGCAGCGGGCGCGAGGGCCGCGACAGCCAGGCCCATGTCGCCGTGGGCCAGGGCCTCGGCGACCAGCACGTTGGTGACGGCCGAGCGTTCGTCACCGGCTCCCCCGAGCGACCCGGGCACGGCGACGAACGTGACCCCGAGTTCGTTGTTGACGCGCTGTAGCAGCTCCGGCGGCGCGGCACAGGCGGTGTCGGCGGCGGACGCGGCCGGGCGCAACTGCTCGGCTGCGAAGGCACGGCAGGCGTCGACGATCATCTTCTGCTCGTCGGTCGGGGTCAGGTCGAACAGGTCCGACGACCCCGCGCTGCGCGGCCGGGCGGCGGCCTTGGGCTTCGTGGCGGCCTGGAACTGCCGGGCCGCGACGCCGGCGGTCCGGAACCCGACCTTGGTGCCCTGGTAGACGACCTTCTCGACCGGCTGCCGCAGGCCCAGCTTCTCGACCACCGGCAGCCCGGCGAGCTTGTTCAACACGGCCATGCCGAGACCGGTGGCGTCGCGCCGCGGGCCGCTGTGGGCCTGCCCGGTCGGACGGCTGGGACTGGTGGTGGTCACGGCGCTCCTCGTGATGGTCGGTCACAGGCGATACCGAGGGTAACCCCTAATTCGGGGGGTCGCGCAGGGTCGAGCGGAACCAGGTGGCCGGGAAAGGTGCTCGGCGACCACGTCAGCGCCTCCCACAGCCACGAGGTGTCCGTCAAACGGTGGGCATCCGTCTGTGGACGAGTGACCCCCCTGTGGACGACGGGCGCTGACGCGGGAGCGGATCGGTCACGATCCCGGATGTGCGTCCGTTGCCGTCCCTGTCGGTCCGCCGGTGTGGCGTGTTCACCCGCGCGGAGGCGCTCGCGGCGGGATGGACGGTCGACGCCCTCCGCCACGCCGTCCGTGCGGGCGCGCTCGAGCGGGTGCGCGCGGGCTGCTTCGCTCCGCCGCGGGGATCGGAACTGAACCGTTTCGCTGCGGCGGACCTCCGCCTCGCTCGAGAGGCGGTGGCCGCGACGCTCGTCGTTCGCGGGGCGGCCGTCAGTCACCTCGCCGCGGCGCACGTCATGGGCCTGCCCTTCTGGGCCGAGTCGTCACGGGCCTGCGTGACGACGCCCGGCACGCACACCCACGTCGCCGGCGTCCACGCCCACCGGTCGGCGGTCCACGACGGCCACCTCGGGACGACGGGTGGCGTGGCCGTCACCTCTCCTGAACGCACGGTCGCCGACGTGGCGCGGGAGTTCGGTGTCGAGTCAGCCCTGGTGGTCGGGGACGCAGCGCTGAGGCGCGGGCTCATCGACCGCCGCGAGCTGGACGAGGTCATCGCCACGCTCGGACGGCGCAGCGACGTGTCCGCGGCTCGGCTCGCCGCGGACATGCTCGACCCGCGCGCGGAGAGTCCTCTGGAGTCGCGCAGTCGGTGGCAGCTGTCCGAGCACGGCATCGACGCACCGCAGACCCAAGTCCACATCCTCACCCCCGACGGCGTGCTCGTCGGACGGACGGACTTCTACTGGGGCGCGGGCGTGGTCGGCGAGGTCGACGGATCGATGAAGTACACGACCGACCTCGACGGCGAGAACGTCGTCCTCGGCGCGGAGAAGTGGCGGCAGGAACACCTGGAACGACTCGAGCTGGAGGTGGTCCGGTGGGGGTCGCGCGATCTCCGGGACTTCGCCGCCACGGCCGCCCGGATCCGTCGGGCCCTCGCCCGGGCCGCCAACCGTGACGGTGAACCGCCGTGGATCGCCGTCCCGCACGGGACCACGTGGCAGCCACCAGGTCGCGGCGCACTCGACCCTTGAGTGGAACAGACTCAACTCTGGTTAGGTTGCACCCAGCAGAACCGATCAACCCCTGGACACGAGGTACCTCTGCATGGACATGACCACCCGGAGTCAGGGAGCCGTCTCGGCGGCCCTGCGACTCGCCGCCGACCGCGGCAACCCCGCCACCGAGCCCGTCCACCTCGGGATCGTCCTGCTCGACGACACCGAGGGACTGACCCGGCCGTTGCTGCAGGCGCTCGCCGTCGACCCCGCGACCGTCCGGTCGGGCCTCGAGAGCGCGCTCGCCGCGTTGCCGAGCGCGCAGGGCTCGACCGTGGGCGCGCCGCAGGCCAGTCGGGCCCTGCTCGCCGTGATCAGCACGGCCGAGCGCGACGCCCGTGAGCGCGGCGACGACTACGTCTCCACCGAGCACCTGCTGCTCGCGTTGACCGATGCCCCCGGCACCCGCGAGGTGTTCGGTCGGCTCGGCGTCACCACGAAGAGCCTGTCCGACGCCATCGCGTCCGTCCGTGGGAGTCAGCGGGTCACCAGCCCCGACCCCGAGGGCACGTTCCAGGCGCTGGAGAAGTACGGCGTCGACCTGACGGCCCGGGCGCGTGAGGGCAAGGTCGACCCGGTCATCGGTCGCGACAGTGAGATCCGCCGCGTCGTGCAGGTGCTGTCCCGTCGCACCAAGAACAACCCCGTCCTCATCGGCGAACCCGGCGTCGGCAAGACCGCCGTGGTCGAGGGCCTGGCGCAGCGCATCGTCGCGGGCGACGTTCCCGAGAGCCTGCGGGGCAAGAAGCTCATCAGCCTCGACCTCGCGAGCATGGTCGCGGGCGCGAAGTACCGCGGCGAGTTCGAGGAGCGGCTCAAGGCCGTCCTCACCGAGATCACCGACTCCGGCGGCGAGGTCGTCACCTTCATCGACGAGCTGCACACCGTCGTCGGCGCCGGCGCGTCCGGCGAGGGCGCGATGGACGCCGGCAACATGCTCAAGCCGATGCTCGCCCGTGGCGAGCTGCGGCTGATCGGCGCGACCACCCTCGACGAGTACCGCGAGTACATCGAGAAGGACCCCGCGCTGGAGAGGCGTTTCCAGCAGGTGCTGGTCGGCGAGCCGAGCGTCGAGGACACGGTCGCGATCCTGCGTGGACTCAAGGGTCGCTACGAGGCGCACCACAAGGTCGTCATCACCGACGGCGCACTGGTGGCCGCTGCAACACTCTCCGAGCGCTACATCACCAGCCGGTTCCTGCCCGACAAGGCGATCGACCTCGTCGACGAGTCGGCGTCGCGCCTGCGCATGGAGATCGACTCCCGCCCGGTCGAGATCGACGTGCTGCAACGGCAGGTCGACCGCGGGCACATGGAGGAACTCGCGCTGGCCAAGGAGACCGACGACGCCTCCCGTGAGCGCCTCGCCCGGTTGCGTGCCGAGCTGGCCGACCTCACCGAACAGCTCGACGCCCTCACCGCGCGATGGGAGCGCGAGAAGGCCGGGCTGAACGCCGTCGGCGACCTCAAGGAACGCATCGACGAGATGCGCACGCAGATCGAGCGCGCCCAGCGCGACGGCGACCTCGAGACCGCCTCGCGGCTGCAGTACGGCGAGCTCCCCGCGCTCGAGCGCCAGCTCGCCGAGGCCAGCAGTGCCGAGGCGGCGCAGGACGTCATGGTCAAGGAGGAGGTGACGGCCGACGACATCGCCGAGGTCGTGGCCGCCTGGACCGGCATCCCCGCCGGCCGCCTGCTCGAGGGCGAGACCGCGAAGCTGCTGCGGATGGAGGAGGAACTCGGCCGACGGGTCGTCGGCCAGGACGAGGCGGTGCGCGCCGTCAGCGACGCCGTCCGCCGTGCCCGCGCCGGCATCTCCGACCCCAACCGGCCGATCGGGTCGTTCCTGTTCCTCGGCCCCACGGGCGTCGGCAAGACCGAGCTCGCCAAGGCGCTCGCCGACTTCCTGTTCGACGACGAGCGCGCCATGGTCCGCATCGACATGAGCGAGTACTCCGAGAAGCACTCGGTGGCCCGCCTGGTCGGTGCGCCTCCGGGCTACGTCGGTTACGACGAGGGTGGTCAGCTCACCGAGGCGGTACGCCGACGCCCGTACACGGTCGTCCTGCTCGACGAGGTCGAGAAGGCGCACCCCGACGTCTTCGACATCCTGCTGCAGGTGCTCGACGACGGCCGGCTCACCGACGGCCAGGGGCGCACGGTCGACTTCCGCAACGTCCTGCTGATCCTCACCTCGAACCTCGGTTCGCAGGCGCTGGTCGCCGACGCCGGTTCCGGGCAGAGCCGCGAGCTGAAGCGGGAGCTGGTCATGGAGGTCGTGCGGGCGCACTTCAAGCCCGAGTTCCTCAACCGGCTCGACGACGTCGTCGTGTTCGACTCCCTCGGGGTCGAGCAACTCGCCCACATCGTGGACATCCAGCTGGACTCGCTGCGGGAACGCCTCGCCGGGCGGCGGTTGACGCTCGAGGTCGACGACGCCGCGCGGGAGTGGCTCGCCCTCACCGGGTTCGACCCGGTGTACGGCGCGCGACCGCTGCGCCGGTTGGTGCAGACGGCCATCGGCGACCAGCTCGCGCGGGCGCTCATCGCCGGCGACATCCGGGACGGCCAGACCGTCACGGTCGCGGCGAACGAGGACCGCTCGGGGCTCGTCGTCAGCTGACGCAGCTCGGTCCCTGACGGGACTGGCCCCCCTGATTGGGCTCGCCCCTGACGGGGAAGGGATCCACAGGCGGTTCCCGCTGGCGGGTCCGGACGGGTTCGGACAGGGTGACGGCATGACGTCGTCGCCCGGGTCCGGCCCGCCCGGGCCCGCCGCTCCGTACGGCGGGCCGCCGAGCTACGGCCCCCCGGACGCCCCGGGGTACGGCCCGCCGCCGCAGCCGCCTTACGGCACGTCGTACGGCGATCCGCACGCGGGCAACCCCCACGGCGCCCATCCGTACGCGGGCAACCCGTACGCCGGCAACGCCTACGCCGGAAACCCCTACGCCGGCAGCCCCTACGGCGGCCCGCCACCCGGTCAGCCACCGCCGGCCCCGCCGGGGGTCGTGCTGGTCCCGGGTGCGCCACCGATGAGAGCGGCGACCCCGAGCCAACGCAGCCTCGGGCGCCTGTACGACTCCCTCGGCTACGTCGTGGTCATCGCCCTCGGCGTGTTCGTGATGTACCTGATCCTGCGCGACGCCACCGACACCAGCTACGACTACGACTACGGCTACCCGACCTCGAGCTCCAGCGGTCTGGAGTTCCTGTGGATCTACCCGGTGATCGCCGGCGTCTGGCTGGTGATCGTCGGCTACGAATCGCTCATGATCGGATTGACCGGCGCGACCCTCGGTGACCGGCTCGCAGGCGTCCGGTTCATCCGCACGAAGGACGGTGCCGATCCGGGCCTCGCGCGCGGCCTGGGCCGCGCCGGCTTCCTCGGGGTGTCGTTCGTGGGCTGCTACGGCCTCGCGTTCCTGCTGATGTTGTTCTCTATGTTCTTCGACGGCGCCTCCGGGCGGTACCAGAGTTGGCCCGACAAGATCTTCGGACTGCAGGCGGTGAGCACCCGTGGCTGATCGGCGCATCCCCGTGCCCCTACGGGCTGTTTCCGGGTGTCATCTGTTGGCATCCGAGCGACCACTACGCAACAATCCTCCCGCCGCCACACCGGGCGGCACGGATGAGGAGATGCCTTCGTGACGTCCTGGAACCCAGGCGACCAGCCCGGCGGTCAAGGCCAGCCCGGCCAACAGCCTTCGTACGGTCAGCAGCCGCCGGCGCCGCCGAGCTACGGGCAGCAGCCCGGGTACGGCCAGCAGCCACCGGCACCCAACCTCGACAAGGGCAACCCGCCGCCGTCGTACGGCCAGCAGGCCCCTTCGTACGGCCAGCAGGCACCGTCGTACGGCCAGCAGGCGCCGGCGTACGGCGCGGCGGCCGGTGGTTACGGCGCCCCGGCGACCAACCAGTACGGCAACAACCCCTACGGCTCCTCGCAGGGCAACCTGCCGCCGGGCGCTGTCGGGCCGCTGTCGATGGGGAATCGCGTCATCGCCTACGTCATCGACGGCCTCATCCTCAACGTGCTCGCCCTCATCGCCGTGATCATCCTGTTCACGGGGATCATCGGCTCGGCGTCGACGGTCAACTGCAACTTCGACGACGCGGGGAACTACAACTGCGACAGCGGTGCGGGTGCGAGCGCCGGCATCATCATCACGTTCGTGATCTTCCTGATCCTGTGGGTCGCCGTGCTGGTCGCGTGGATCTACATGCTGGGGGTAAAGGGGCAGACGCCGGGCAAGAAGATCATGGGCGTGAAGGTCGTCGACAACGACAACGGGCAGCCGATCGGCATGGGGCGGGCGTTCCTGCGCTATCTCGTGCAGGGTCTGGCGAACTACGTCTGCTTCGCCGGTCTGTGGTCGGCCTGGCTGGACAGCCCGCCCGCGGGCCGGTACCGCGGCTGGCACGACAAGGCCGTGAACTCCGTGGTCATCTCGGTCAAGTAGTCAGCGACATCAGCACATCCGTCGGCCCCGTCCCGGTCGCGCCCCTCGTGGGGTCGACCGGGGCGGGGCAGACGTCGCTCCGACGCGAGCGACTGCGCGCCGCCGCCGCTCCTCTCGTGGCGGTCGGCGTCGCTGCGGCAGGGGTCGTAGCCTTCGACCCCGTCCACCACGACGTGCCGCTCTGCCCGTTCCACGTGACCACCGGCCTCTGGTGTCCGTTCTGCGGCGGCCTGCGCGCGGTGTGGCTGCTCGCGCACCTGCAGATCGGCGCCGCGGCGTCGTCCAGCCTGGTCGTGTTCGCGCTCGCACCGTGGTTCGCCTGGCGGGCCTTCCGGACCGTGACCGGGCGGCCACCGGTGATCGCACGGTGGCGCGGCCATCCGTTGCCGCGTGCAACGGTTCCGGTGGTCGTCGTGACGCTGCTGGTTGTCTACACGGTGCTCCGGAACCTGCCCGCCGGCTCCGCGCTCGCCCCGGCGTCCTGAGCCGTCAGTCGCCTGATCGGTCAGGTACCGAAGGGACGTCCGTACTGGTCGGTCGGGAACGGCGGCGGCGTGTACGGCCCGGGTGGCGGCGGACCACTGCCCGGCACGCCCGCGAGCCAGGCCCGGTTGCCCGGCGGCAGCGCGACGAGGCCCGCCGGGACCAGCGCCAGCACGACGTGCAGGAACGCCCAGAAGACGACCACGCCCTCGGGGTAGGCGATCATCCAGTACACGGCGAGGACGACGACCAACCCGCTCGCGGCCAGCGTGATGTAGAGCCCGGCCGGACGCCGCAGGCTCGCGAGCACGCCGCCGGTGATGAACAGGGCCACCGCGATCCAGTTGCCGAGGCCGCCGAGCACGAGGGTGGCGCCACCGTTCGTGAAGGTGGAGTCCGACCCGAACGACGACCCGATGATCGAGCCGAAAAATAACAGGAACAGGCCGGTCACGAACAGGAACAGCGAGAAGACGTAGCCGACGATGGTTCCGGCCACGATCGTGCCGGGCGCGGACTGGCGCGGCAGGTACTGCGCGGGCTCCCACGAACCGGGGTTGACGTACGGGTTGTACGTCGGCACCGGCGGGGCCGCCTGGCCCGCGTACGGGTCGACCGGTCCGCCCCCGTAGGGCTCGACCGCCCCGTACTGCTGCGGGGCCGGGCGTTCGCCGTACGGCCCGGGCGGCGGGCCGTCGCCCCACGGGGTGCTCACCGGACGCACTCGTCGATACGGCTGGTGTCGCCGTCGAGCTTGACGATGCAGCTGAGGTCGTACTGGCTGAACGCGTAGATCAGCAGCGCGATCCCCAGGACGATCGCCACGATCGAGACGATGATCCCGGCCAGCGCGAGGCCCTTGTTCGGGGCGCCGCGGCGGGCCTTGACGTACGCGGCGATCGACAGCCCCAACCCGGTGCCGCCGATGAGGATCGCGAAGAACGTGGTGAAGAACAGGACGCAGCCGACCAGGCCGACCCCAAGTCCCCAGCCCGCGAGCTTGTTGCCGCCGCGCCAGCGGTCGGCCTCGCTCGGTCCGGGCCGACCGGGGTAGCCGCCGGGAGGGGGGTAGCCCCCCTGGTGCGGCGGCGGGTAGCCCTGATGGGTCGGCGGCGGGTAGCCGCCGGGCGCCTTGCCGAGGTCGACGCGGGTGTCCGAGCCGGTTGGCGGCGGGGTGTAGCCCGCGGGCGGGAAGACGGCGTCACCGTGAGGGGCTGCACCGCCGCTGGGCCAGTAGTCACCCGGACGCACCTCCGGAGCGGACTCGCCCCCACCGGGGCTCCAGCGGTCGCCGGGGCCGGGTGTCGGACCCGCCGGGCCTCCGGCAGCCGGTGCCGGCGGGCCCCACACGGGCGCGACCGGTTCGGGCGCGCCGAACCGGTACGGGTCGAAGTCGAGCTCCTCGCCGTGGAACTCGTAGGTGCGGGTGGCGTCCGACGGGGCGTCGTCGGGGCGCGTCGGGTCCGGATCCGGGCGGCCCGGGGGCGCGGTCGGATCCTCCGGCGGCTGCGGTGCGCTCACCCGTCTCCTCGAGGTGTCACCCGGGTGTCCCCGGTCGTGGGCACCGACGGTGCCGTCTGGTCGTGAGGTTGTCAGAAGGGTAACGAAGCAGACGGGCGCTCCGTCCCCACGAGCGGTGGGCCGCAGGTGAGGACCGTGTCGACCACGGTCTCGCCGGTACTGTTCGGGCCCGTGACCGCCGCCTCCTCGGGATCCTCCGCCGCGACCGCCGACGCCGGGCCCCGTCCCCGGCTGCTGACCGCTGCGGCGATCCTGCTGGGTGTCACGGCGATCCTCGGGTTCCTGCTCCCGCTCTCGCTCTACACCGACCGGACGTACGTCGGCTGCTCGGTCGCGGTGAACTCGGCCAACGCGACGCCCACCGCGACGGTCTCGGGGACGCCGACCCCGCAGCCGAAGGTGACCCCGCGGGCGTCGACCAACGCGCAGATCCGCGACCAGATCGACGGCTGCATCAACGGCACCGGGCCGGTCGCGAAGGCCTCGGACGGTGACACCTCGAGCGTGCTGTCCCGTCAGCTGCTCTCCGGCGTGCTGCCGCTGCTGGTGCTCGGCGCCCTCGGCCTCTTCGCGTTCCGCGGGGTGCCGATCGTGCGCTGGTTCATCGTCGGTGTCTGGTTCGTGAGCAACCTGTTCCCGCTGGTGCCGTTCTCGATCCTGCAGCTGACCTCGCTGTTCTCCGGCGGGCTCCCTGCCCTCTTCGTCGTCGTCTTCATCCTCGGCGTCATCACCTTCACCGCCGCGACGGTGCTCGTGAACGTGCCGGTGGTGACGCGGTACCTCAACGCCCGTCGCCCGGTCCGGCCCGCACGCGCGGGCGGCGGCGGTCTGTTCGGGCCACGGCCCCCGCGCACCGCCCCGGCATCCGGACCCACGAGTTCGTCGTCGACGGTGTCGATGGACAAGCCCCCGGCGCCCGCGGCGACGCGCCCGCCGAACAAGGGCAAGGGCCCCGGCGGCGGGTCGGGCAACACCGGCCGCGCCAAGGGCAAGAGGCGGGGCTGACGGTGGCGGCAGGCGCGCGTCCGCTCGCGGTCGTCACCGGCCCGACCTCGGGCATCGGGGCGGCGTTCGCCCGAGCGCTCGCGGGTGAGGGGTACGACCTGGTCCTCGTCGCCCGTGACGTCGCCCGCCTGGACGCCACCGGGGCCGAGCTCGCCGACCGGTACGGCATCTCCTGCCGGTCGCTCGGGGCCGACCTCGCGACCGACGCCGGGACCGACGCGGTCGCCGCGGTCCTGCGCGACGAGCCGGTGTCGATGCTGGTCAACAACGCGGGCTTCGGCATCTACGGCCGGTTCGCCGACAACGACCTCGCCGACGAGCTGCGGATGCTCGACCTCGACGTGCGCTCGGTGCTGGTCCTGACCCACGCCGCGGTCGGGGCGATGACGGCCCGGGGCGGAGGCGACGTCGTCAACGTCAGCTCGGTCGGCGGGTTCGTGCCGCGGGCGAGCGGCGCGACGTACGTCGGCGCCAAGGCGTGGGTCACCGGCTTCACCGAGGCGCTCGCGCAGCAGCTCACCGGCACCGGGGTGCGGGTCTGCGCGGTGTGCCCGGGTTACACGCACACCGAGTTCCACGAGCGGGCGCAGGCGGACATGACCCGCGTGCCGGAGTGGATGTGGCTCGAGGCCGACCAGGTCGTCGCCGAGGGTCTCGCCGACCTGCGCCGCGGGCGACCGGTCAGCGTGCCGAGCCTGCGGTACAAGTCGTTGCTGGCCGCGGTGAAGGTCCTGCCCCGCACCGCGATCCGCAAGGCGCTGGGCAACTCCTGATCCCGTGACCGTTGCACCGTGCAGCGACGATCCGGCTCCGGTCCCCGCACGATAACGTCGCACCCGTGACCGACCTCGCCGCCGACCGCGCCGCCCTGCTCCAGCTCGTCAAGGACATCGCCGTCGTGCACGGGCGCGTCACGTTGTCCTCCGGCCGGGAGGCGGATTTCTACGTCGACCTGCGCCGGGTGACGCTGCACCACGAGGCGGCCCCGCTGGTCGGGCGCGTGATGCTCGATCTCGTCGCCGGCTGGGACGCCGTGGCCGCGGGCGGGTTGACCCTCGGCGCCGACCCGGTCGCCACCGCGATGCTGCACGCGAGCGGCGGGGCGCTGGACGCCTTCGTCGTGCGCAAGGAGGGCAAGGCCCACGGTCTGCAGCGCCGGATCGAGGGCCCGGACGTCGCCGGCCGCCGGGTGGTCGCGGTCGAGGACACGTCGACGACCGGCTCGAGCGTGCTGACGGCCGTCGAGGCGCTGCGCGAGGCCGGGGCCGAGGTCGCGGGCTGCGCGGTCATCGTCGACCGCGGCGCCGGACCCGCGGTCGAGGCGGCGGGGCTGGAGTACCGCGCCGCGTTCACCATGGCCGACCTCGGTCTCGCCTGAGGCGGTGACCGACCCGGACGGCGCCCCGGAGCCGTCAGCGGAGGTCGGGGTCGGGCCGTGGTCCGGTGTGTGGCCCGACGACGCCCGCTACGACCCCGAACTGCTCGAGCACGGCGACCGGCGCAACGTCGTCGACCGCTACCGGTACTGGACGGTCGAGGCGATCGTCGCCGACCTCGACACGCGTCGGCACCCGTTCGTCGTCGCCATCGAGAACTGGCGGCACGACCTCAACATCGGGACGGTCGTCCGCACCGCGAACGCGTTCCTCGCCGCCGAGGTGATCGTGGTCGGCAACCGGCGGTGGAACCGCCGCGGCGCGATGGTCACCGACCGCTACCAGCACGTGCGCCACCTGCCGACCGCCGCCGACCTCGCGGCCTGGGCCGCCGAACGCGACCTGCCGGTCGTCGCCGTGGACAACCTGCCGGGCGCGGTCCCCCTGGAGACCCTCGCGTTGCCCCGCCGCTGCGTGCTGGTGTTCGGGCAGGAGGGCACCGGGATCAGCGACGAGGTGCGGGCGGTCGCCGCGGTGACGACCTCGATCGCGCAGTACGGCTCGACCCGGTCGGTCAACGCCGGGGTCGCCGCGGGCATCGCGATGCACGCCTGGATCCGCCAGCACGCGGGCTCCCCACCGGACTGACGCGCGCCCCGGACACGACGAACGGGGCGCCCCTCCCGGGTGGGAGGGACGCCCCGTCGTGGTCGTGCGGGTGTTACCGGGTCACTTCGCGGCCGGCGTGTACTTCCCCAGGAACTTCACGCCCGGGACGCCCAGGCCCGTGCTCGGGTCCCAGCCCTTCGTGACCGGGAGGGAGGAGTCGTGGCCGAAGGTGCGGACGAAGTACGACAGGCCGTCGGTCGCGTCCTCGCCGTTGTTGTTGTTGACGCGCACGACACCGACGTAGTTCGGGGTCGGCAGCACGTCGTCGATGGTGTGCTTCTGCTGGTACAGCAGCGGGTTCAGCAGGCCGAAGCCGGAACCCTTGGCCTGCACCGACAGGGCGAAGAAGCCGGCGAGCAGCGGGCTCGCGAGGCTGGTGCCACCGAGGCGGTACTCGCTGTAGTGGACCGACCCGTCGGAGAACGTCTGGGTCTGCCCGATCAGCATGCCGGTGTTGGCGTCGGCGTCCATCGAGACGTCGGGGACGCCGCGACCCGAGGAGGTCCCGGTCGGGACGACGCCGGTCTGCCACGTCGGCCGGTTGAACAGCGTGGAGAAGCCACCACCGCTGCCGGCGTTGAAGCTGCCCGGGCCCCAGGACTTGCCGTCGGCCGCCAGGGAGTAGCTGTAGGTGCCCCAGCTGGTCTGGAACAGCTTCGAGCCGTAGGCGATGCCGGTGGAGGTGCCGCCGGCGCCGGTCACGTACGGGTCGGACGAGGGGTAGCCGACGCTCTTGATCCCGGTGGACGCGACGTTGTCGCCGCTGTCGCCGGAGGAGAACAGGAAGGACTGACCCTGGACCGCGCCCTGCATGAAGACCTGCTCGTAGGCGGCGATCTGCGCGCTGCTCTCGTTCTCCTCGGAGTCACTCCAGGAGTTCGTGACGAGCTTGGCGGTGTTGTCGTCGACGACCCGCGCGAGCGTGTCGGTGAAGTCGTCGTCGTAGCAGGAGGCCGACGCGAAGTACTTGATGTTCGCGGACGGGGCCATCGCGTGCACGGCCTCGACGTCGAGGGTCTCCTCGCCGCTCCAGCCCGACGGGTCGCAGTCGGCCTGACGGTTGTAACCGGTCGGCGACGGGACGATCGTCAGCTGGCCCTTGACGTAGCTGCCGTCACCGTGGTTCTCCGCGTAGGTGTTGGCGTCCTTCTTGATCAGCTGCCAGGAGTACGCGTCGGTGATCGCGACGGTGACACCCGAGCCGTCGAGGCCGGTGTCCGGGGTTCCCGCGGCGTACTGACCCTCGTACGCCGAACGGAACTGCGGGCCGGTGTAGCCGCAGGGCACGTAGGGCAGCGTCTGGCCCTGGAACTTCGGTAGCGGGGTGCTGAAGTCGGCCTGGTACGTGGCCAGCAGGTTGCCGTAGTTGGTGTTGCACGGGTAGGCGTTGACGAACGCCGGGGGCGGCGTGACGTCGTCCGACGGGGTGGCGGCCGGTGCCGCCTTCGTCGGCGCCGCGGGCTGGTCCGTGAGGTGGTCGTGCGTCTTGATCTGCTTGGTGGTGTCCAGGCCCGTCACGGTGAGGACGGCGTTGCCGACGGCGGCCGGCAGGGTCACGGCGCTCTTGGGCGCGGTGACGGTCTGGCCGTCGTGGGTGAAGGTGGCGAGCGTGGTGCCGAACGCCTTCCCGAGCGTCGCCGGGCTGCCGCTGGCGGTGACGTAGCGGTTGCCCGCGGCGGTCCCCGAGACGGTGAGGCCCTTCGACTGCAGGTACGAGGTCACCGACTTCACCGCGGCCGCGGTGGGCTTGTAGGCGGCGTTGTACTGCGCCGTGGTGAGCCACTGGCCGTAGTGGGCCGAGCCGGGGGTGGTGAGGTCCGCGACCTTGGCCTTCAGGGCGGCGAGGCCGCCGTTCGGGGCGAGGTAGACCCGGACGGTCTGGCTGGTCGCGACCTTGGGGGTCGCGCCGGTGGCCGCCGTGGCCTTCGACAGCCAGCGGGGCAGCGTGTTCTGGAGGGTGACGGTGCCGCTGGGGGCGGCGGAGGCGGCCGGCGCGGCGGCCAGGGTGGCGCCGCCGGCGACGGCGATCGCCGCCGTGGCCAGCGCGATGACGCGCCGGGAGTGCGGTACGGGCATGCTCGTCCTTCGGCTCGGTGACACACGGACTGCACCGCCCCGGCGCGCCCGGAGGGCGCGCGCTGAAGAGGCGGATACGAATCCCCACGCTAGGCGCTGTGAAAGAGCCCCCGCTAGTGGGCGGAGTGTCCCGGTTCAGTCCGGTTCGTGCTAACGCCGGATCAGCGCCAGGTACGGACGGGTTCAGTTCGCGGACGGGAGCGTGAGGATCTCGGCGCCGTCGTCGGTGACGACCAGCGTGTGCTCCCACTGGGCCACCCAGGAGCCGTCGCGGGTCACGACGGTCCAGTCGTCGTCCCAGAGGTCCCAGCTCACGCCGCCGAGGGTCAGCATGGGTTCGATCGTGAACGTCATCCCCGGCACCAGCTCGGTGTCGGCGCGCGGCTCGTCGTAGTGGAGCACGGTCGGCCTGGTGTGGAACGACCACCCGACCCCGTGGCCGGTGTAGTCACGCACGACGCCGTACCCGAACCGCTTGGCGTAGCTCTCGATCACGCGGCCGATGACGCTCACCGGACGGCCGGGGCGGACCGCCCGCACGCCGCGCATCATCGCCTCGTAGGTCCGTTCGCCCAGCAGCCGGACGTCCTCGGCCGGGGTGCCCGCGAAGAACGTGGCGCAGGTGTCGCCGTGCACGCCGTCCTTGAACGCCGTCACGTCGACCTTGACGACGTCGCCGTCGGCGAGGACGCGGGAGTCGGGGATGCCGTGGCAGATGACCTCGTTCACCGAGGTGCACAAGGACTTCGGGTAGTCCTTGTAGCCCAGGGTCGAGGGGTACGCGCCCGCGGCGACGATGAACTCGTGGCCGATGCGGTCGAGCTCGTCGGTGCTGACGCCGGGTGCGACGTGCCGGCCGACCTCGTACACGGCGTCGGCCGCGATGCGCCCCGCCACCCGCATCTTCTCGATCGTCGCGGGGTTCTTGACCATGGGGTCGTCGTGGTCGGACTCGCTGCGCGGCAGCGAGGACCCGTCGGCGCGGACGTAGAACGGCCGCGCGATGTCGGCCGGGACGGTCAGGCGCGGCGAGACCACACCGGCCGTCACCGTCACCGTCAGACCTCCACGACCATCGGCACGAGCATCGGCCGACGGCGGTAGTTGCGGTCGACCCAACGACCGACGGTTCGACGCACGATCGACGACAGCGCCGAGGCGTCACGGACGCCGTCGGCCAGCGCCTTCTCGACCACCTCGACGAGCTCGGCGGCGATCGGGTCGAGCGCGGCGGGGTCCTCCGAGAAGCCGCGGGCGGTGAGCTCAGGGCCGACGATGACCCGGCCCGCGCCGAAGTCCACGGCCAGCAGGATCGACAGGAACCCCTCGTCACCGAGGATGGTGCGGTCCTTCAGTGTGGTGTCGCCGATGTCGCCGACGGCGAGACCGTCGACGAAGACGTGTCCGACGTTGAACCCGCCGACGATGCTCGCGACGCCGTCCCGCAGGTCGACCACGGTGCCGTTCTCGGCCAGCATGATGCGCTCCGGCGCGAGACCGACGGACTCCGCGATCGCCGCGTGGGCGCGCAGGTGACGCCACTCGCCGTGCACCGGCATGAGGTTCGCGGGCTTGACGATGTTGAGCAGGTAGCGCAGTTCGCCCGCGGGCGCGTGACCCGACACGTGGACCAACGCGTTGCTCTTGTCGACGATCGTGGCGCCGAGCCGCGACAGGCCGTTGACCACGGCGTTGACCGAGTTCTCGTTGCCCGGGATCAGCGAGCTCGCCAGGATGATCGTGTCGTCGGCGACGACCTTGATGACCGGGTGCTCGTTGTTGGCCATGCGTGACAGCGCGGACAGCGGCTCGCCCTGCGACCCGGTGGAGATCAGCACGACCCGGCGTGAGGGCAGCTGCTCGGCTTCCTTGATCTCGACCAGCGTGCCCGGCGGGATCCGCAGCAGGCCGAGCTCGGCCGCGATGCCCATGTTGCGGACCATCGAGCGGCCGACGAACGCGACGACCCGGCCGGCGGCGACCGCGGCGTCGACGACGTGCTGCACGCGGTGGACGTGCGAGGCGAAGCACGCGACCACGACCCGGCCCTGCACCTTGCCGATGACGTCGTGCAGCGTGCGGCCGATGTCCTGCTCGCTGGGGTTGAAGCCCTTGACCTCGGCGTTGGTCGAGTCGGCCAGCAGCAGGTCGACGCCTTCGCGGCCGAGTTCGGCGAACCCGGGCAGGTCGGTGAGGCGGCCGTCGAGCGGGGTCTGGTCCATCTTGAAGTCGCCGGTGTGCAGCAGCGTCCCGTTGTCGGTGCGGATCGCGACCGCGAGGGCGTCGGGGATGGAGTGCGTGACGGCGTAGAACTCGAGGTCCCAGGGGCCGACCGTGATCCGGTCGCCCTCGGTCACCGTGCGCAGGTCGGGGTTGAGGATCCGGAACTGCTCGAGCTTGGCGGCGAGGATCGCGAGGGTGAGCTTGCTGCCGTAGACGGGGATGTCCGCGCGCTCGCGCAGCAGGTAGGGCAACGCGCCGATGTGGTCCTCGTGGCCGTGGGTGAGGACGACGGCGTCGATCTCGCGCAGACGGTCGGCGTAAGCGGCCCAGTCCGGCAGCGTGATGTCGATGCCGGGGGCGTTGGTCTTGCCGAGCAGCATCCCGCAGTCGACGACGAGCAGCCGTGACCCGGAGTCACGCGGCTTGACCTCGAAGACCGTCATGTTGCGGCCGACCTCGCTGATGCCGCCCAGGGCGACCACCCGCACCGCGCCGGGCTTGAGCTTCGCGGGCTGCCCCAGGCGGGTCGGCGGGCCGGGCGGGGGAGAGACCGTCACCCGGCCACGGTAACGATCCGGTCTCCCCACGCTCCCCACCGCCTCGGTCGGGGTGCGGAACCCGGGGTCGCCCGGAGCGGCCAGGGTCGAGAACACGGACTTTCGTGCGCGCACAGGTGCTGCGGTGCGACAACAGGTGTGGCTCGCCTGCCCCGGAGGCCGGAACGGTGTCGACGCTCCGGGCGAGTTCACAGCCGGGATCCGTAGCGTCGACGCCAGTCCGCCTGCCCCGGAGGTCGCGCGTGTCCGCTCTGTCGGTGCTCCTCGTCGTCGTGACCTGCCTGCTCGTGGTCGGGGCGGGCCTCACGGCGCTGCTCGGTGTCTGGCTCGGTCGGTTCGCGGTGCGGTGGGGTCGGGTCGCCGGCCACCACGCGCGGTCCGGGTGGTCGAGCGCGCGGGCGGCCGTGCCGTCCGAGGCGCAGGCCGTGCGGGCGCAGCGGGCGCGGCTCGAC
>NZ_JBTJEQ010000039.1:0-48855 GCF_054456675.1 Jatrophihabitans sp. YIM 134969 | reverse complement strand
GCGGCCCGGCGGTCCCGGCGGTCCCGGCCGCACCGGTCGACCCGAACGCGGTGCCGCCGTACCCGCCGAACGCGCCGTTCCCCGGCGGTCCGTTCCCGCCGCCGGGGCCGGCGCGCAACGGGCTCATCGCCGGGTGCGTCGCCGCCATCGGGCTGTGCTGCACCGGCCAGATGTGTTGCTCGAGTGAGTGGCAGGGCCCGTTCACCGGGCGCAACCACGAGGGTCTGTGCCACAAGTGCGACTGCTCCGGTTGCTGCGACTGTTCCGACTGCGCCTGCGACTGCTGCGACTGCGACTGCTGTTGAAGGTGCTCGACCGCGACCGACGGGACGGGATGACGGCCTGGGCACGCGGCACCAGACGGCGCCTGCGGGCCGTCGACGGCTGGGTGCCGCTGCTGACCGCCGTCCTCGTCGCGGCGCTCTACACCGCGACCTCGGTGCGGCGGCACCTGAACCTGCAGACCAGCGGGTTCGACCTCGGCATCTTCACCCAGGACGTGCGCAGCTGGGCCGAGGGGCGTTTCCCGCCGACGTCGACGTTGAAGGGGCCGGGCTTCGACCGGTTCGGTGACCACGTCTCCCCAATCCTCGCGGTGCTGGCGCCGGTCTACCGGGTGTTCCCGTCGCCGGTGACCCTGCTGGTCGTCCAGGCCCTGCTGCTCGCGGTCGCGGTGGTGCCGCTCATGCGGTTCGCCCACCGGCGGCTGGGAACGGCGCCGATGGTGGTGGTCGGCGCGGCGTTCGGGTTGTCGTGGGGCATCGCCAACGCCGCGAACTTCGAGTTCCACGAGGTGGCTTTCGCCGTCCCGATGCTGGCGTTCGCGTCGGTCGCCTACGCCGAACGGCGCGACGTCGCGGCCGTCGCCTGGGCCGCGCCGTTGGTGCTGGTCAAGGAGGACCTCGGCCTCACCCTCGCCGTGCTCGGCGTGCTCGTCGCCGTCCGTGGTCGACGGCGGCTGGGAGTCCTGACGGCGGTGGGTGGCGTCGCCGCCACCGCCGTCTCACTGCTGGTGATCATCCCGGCCGCGAACCCCTCGGGCCGCAACGACCACGACGGCTTCTTCGCGGGGTCGTTCGGCCACGACCTGCTCACCTCGCCCGGCCTCGACACCAAGCTGCTCACACTGCTGTGGCTGCTCGCGCCGACCGCGTTCCTCGCCGTGCGGTCGTCGGTGGTGTGGCTCGCGGTCCCCACGCTGCTGTGGCGTTTCGTCTCCGCCCACCCGCCGTTCTGGGGCACCCAGTACCACTACAGCGCCGTCCTGATGCCGGTGGTGTTCGTGGCCTTCGTCGACGCCCTCA
The DNA here is from genome assembly GCF_054456675.1 of Jatrophihabitans sp. YIM 134969. NCBI lineage: Bacteria > Bacillati > Actinomycetota > Actinomycetes > Jatrophihabitantales > Jatrophihabitantaceae > Jatrophihabitans > Jatrophihabitans sp. YIM 134969. The sequence goes on along the minus strand of NZ_JBTJEQ010000039.1, from coordinate 47,551 downwards.
CCGGCGTGCGCGCCCGCGGCCGACCCGTCTGGTTGCCGCTGGCGGTGAGCGCGGCGGTGACGGTCGCGCTCGTCCCGTGGCAGTCGCTGGACCAGGCCCTGCACCCGGCGTTCTGGCGGACCAGCGCCGACACCGCCGCGGTGCACCGGCTGCTCGACCGGGTGCCGTCCGGCGTCACCGTCGCGGCCTCGAACGACCTCGCGGCGCAGCTGGCCGCCCGCGACGACGTCAGCCTCATCGGCCGGATCGACCTCGGCCCGACGGGACCGCGGTACGCGGTCGTCGACGTCGCACGGAACGCGTTCCCGCTCGACGGCGTGGACCAGGCCCGGGCGATCGTCGCCCGCGCGCTCACCGCCGGGTACCGGCAACTCGACGCCGCCGGCGGGGTCGTGCTGCTCACCCGCGACCCTCCCCCGAGTTGATCACGACGTTCGTGTCGTTGTTGCACTGCTGGTGACGACAGGAACGTCGTGATCAACTCCAGGTGGGGGATCAGGCAGCGTGGCGCCCCCGGCGGCGGTGCAGCCCGACGACGAGCAACGCCAGACCGAGGGTCACGGCGGCGGAGCCCACGCCGAGCGAGAGCCCGGTGTCGGCGCCGGTGGCCGCGAGCGGCGGTGTGCTGGCGTCGGTCGGGCCGCCGGAGCCGGAGATCGGCGCGGAGGGAGTCGTCGGTGGGGCGGGGACGCTGCAGGTGACCGCGCCCTGACGCAGGGCGTGGCCGTCGGTGTCGTCGTCCGCCCAGATCGCGGGCTTGCGGCCGTCGACGCAGAACGCGTCCGGCGCCAGGGCGAAGCCCTCGTCGTTGACGTCCGGGAGACCGGTCGGGCGGTCGTAGGCGACACGCGCGGCGAAGGTCCCGTCCTGCAGGGTCAGCAGCGTCTGCTGCCCCTCGCAGGTGTTGTCGCAGACCGCCCGCAGCTGGCCGCGCTCCGCGTCCCACTGCAACTCCATGACGGTCGGGAACCCGCTGCTGAACGAGGCGATCCGCGTGAACGCGGTGCCGGCCTCGTCGAGGGCGTAGGCGTAGACGTGGCCGTCGGCCTCGAGCCCGCCCAGGAACAGCCCGCCGAAGTGCGGACCGACGCTGCGGGGGTCGTAGGCGTGGACGGCACCGGGCGGGGTGCCGGTGAGCAGACCGCCGGCGACCAGCGCGGCGTCAGGCACGTACGTCAGGGCCTCGAAGCCGGAGTTCGGCTCGACGCTCGGCAGGTCGGTCGTCATGTCCCACTGGTCGGTGGCGACCAGCTCGGTGTCGCTGCCTGCGACGTCGAAACGCAGGATCGCGGGCTTGCTCACCTCGTCGTCGGCGTTGTCGCGTTCCGTCGACACGAACACGCCCCGGCTGCTGTCGCCGCCGACGAGGGTGACGCCCTCGCTGTCGGGTTCGCCGGTGCCGTCGGGGTAGCGCAGCTGCTTGCCGTGCGCCCACCCGTTCGCGGTGTCAGGGGTCCAGGTCGTGCCGTTCCACAGCAGCCGCCACAGCACGCCCGGGTCGTTCTGCACCGACCACAGCACGCTGTCGGCGAGCGAGGCGCCGGCCTCGAGGAACAGCCCGCTCTGGTCCTCGCCGAGCGTGCCCTCACCGTCGGCCACCGCGACCGTCTGCGGGCCGGGCCAGGCGACGGCGTCGGAGCGCACCGGCGGCAACGGCGCCGGCCCGCAGTCGTTGGCGGCGCCACGGGTGGCCGACGCCGTGACCGCGAACTCGCCTGTGCCGTCGGGGCAGCGACCCCACGACGTCGCAGCCTCGGTGGTCCACGTGAAGGAGTCGAGCAGCGTGGTGCCGTCGGCGGCGAACAGGCGGGCGGAGTCCGAGCCGCCGCCGAGCCCGAAGGGTGGGTCGGTGTCGAACGCGACGAACGCCCCGGGCGCGAGCGTCGTGTCGGCGGGCACGATCACCCGGTCGTGGTCGTCGTCGTCCAAGAGTTGATACCCGGAGATGTCGACGGCGGTCGCGCCGGTGTTGGTCAGCTCGATGTAGTCCGGGGTGTCGCCGCTGGTCTGCACCTCGTTCACCACGACCGTTCCGGTCGCTGCCGCCGCGGCGGGCGACGCGAGGCCGAGGCCCACCCCGCCGACACCCGCGACCAGCACTCCGACGACGAGCAGATGTGAGCGTTCGCGCAGCATGGGGTGAGCTTCTCGGGAGCAGATGAACCGGTGGTGAACGGCCGTCGACGCCGCGACGGCGGCTCGGCGCTGACTACCGTCGGATCCATGCCGTCCCTGCCGCGCCGCCCGCGGGTCGTCCTGGAACTCGACCTCACCGTCGCGCCCGTCGAGATCGAACCCGACGACCCGATCGGCCGGCTGCGCTCCCGCAGCCGGACCCGGCTGAAGCCGGTGCTGCGGGCGTTGCACGAAGCCGGCCGCGACCCCCGGGTGGTCGGGCTGGTGGTCAAGGTCGGCCGGTCGGCGTTGTCGTGGACGACCATGCAGGACCTGCGCCGCGGGGTGCTCGCGTTCCGCGGTTCGGGCAAGCCGACCGTGGCGTGGGCCGAGACGTTCGGCGACGGCGGCAACGGCACGGCCGACTACGTCCTGGCCAGCGCCTTCGAGCGGATCTGGCTGATGCCCGCGGGCGAACTCGCGCTGCTCGGCGTGGCGTCGGAGACCACGTTCCTGCGCGGCGCCCTGGACAAGCTCGGCGTCGAACCGCAACTGCACCAGCGCCGGGAGTACAAGAACGCCGCCGACCGGATCATGCGCACCGAGTTCACCCCGGCACACGAGGAGGCCGTCTCGGCGCTGACCGGGTCGATCTGGGCCGGGGCGGTCGAGGCGGTCGCCGACGGCCGGTCGTTGACGCCCGAGGAGGTGCGCGCCCTCGCCGACCGCGCCCCGCTCGCGGCGGACGACGCCCGCCGGGCCGGACTGGTCGACGCCCTCGGTCACCGCGACCAGGTCCTCGCCGACGTACGCGGGCGGGCCGGCCACGACGACGCCGCCCTGCTGTTCGCCGACCGCTGGTCGCCGCGCCGCACCCCGCGGCTGCCGCAGCGCCACCGTCGGGTGGTCGGGCTGGTCGAGGGCCACGGTGCGATCGTCTCCGGGCGCAGCCGGGGAGGCGCCGGTGGCGGGCGGATGGGCAGCGACACCGTCGCCGCCGCCCTGCGTGCAGCCCGCGAGGACGACGCGGTGGCCGCGGTGGTGTTCCGCGTCGACTCCCCCGGTGGCTCGGCCGTGGCCTCGGACGTCATCTGGCGTGAGGTGGTGCTGACCCGTGAGGCCGGCAAGCCGGTGGTGGTGTCGATGGGTGCGTTGGCGGCGTCGGGCGGCTACTACGTCGCGTGTCCGGCCGACGTGATCGTCGCCGAACCCGCCACGCTCACCGGGTCGATCGGGGTGTTCGGCGGGAAGGTCGTCGTGGCCGACCTGCTGGAGCGGCTCGGCCTCACGACCGGTGCAGTGAGCAACGGTGCCGCGTCACGCATGTTCTCCCCGCGCGTGCCGTTCTCGTCCGAGGAGGAACGCCGGATCGACGCGATGCTCGACCGGGTCTACGCCGAGTTCGTCGGCAAGGTCGCCGCCGGGCGCGGTATGACCGAGGAGGCCGTCGACGCCGTCGCCCGTGGGCGGGTGTGGTCGGGGATCGATGCCTCGGGCAACGGTCTGGTCGATGAGCTCGGTGGCCTGCGCGACGCCGTCGCACTCGCCCGCTCGCGGGCGGGTCTGCCGGCCGACGCCCCGGTCCGGGCCGCCCTGCACGTCCCGCCGATCGCCCGGCTCGGCCGCCCCCGGAGCAGCGAGGACCCGCGCGCCGTCACCGCCGGTCTCGGCACCGGCCCGCTCGACGACCTGCTCGCCGGCGTCGGTCTGTCCTCGCGGGCCGTCCTGCTCATGCCGGACATCCGCCTGCGCTGAGCCGCAGCGTCGTCAGGCGGCGGCGGCCTCGCCCGCCGCGGCGTCGGGGCCGTGGCGACGCAGGACGTCGAGCAAGTCCCCCACCCGGTCCGCGAACTCCGGCCGCGCGGCGAGTGTTGCACCCAGCAACGCCTGGTCGACCACCACGGCCCGGGCCAGGTCGGCGGCAGCGGCGTGGTCACGCGCCGCGGCGGCGACGGCCGCGGCCGCCGGGTCACTCGGCCGTTCCGACGCCACCAGCGCGTCCGGATCGGCCAGGCCGTGCAACCAGGCCGCGACGACCAGCGCCAGCAGATGCGGAACGCGCCCGCGGTCCAGGTGGTACGCCGCGGCCGCGGGGACCCGCTGGGTCAGCTTCACCGAGCCGTCGGCGGCGACCTGCGCGCAGCGGTGCCCGAGGGCAGCGTTGTCGAACCGGCGGGACAGCGCGGCGCGGTAGTCGGCGACGTCGAGTCGCTCGGGAACCCGCAGGGTCGGCAGGTACTCGTCACCGAGCGCGTCGGCGGCGGCCCGGACCGCCGGCGCACGGTGGGCCTCGGCGATGAGCCGGTCGCCGCGCAGCAGCCCGAGGTGGGCGAGCAGGCTGTGGACGCCGTTGAGCAGACGCACCTTGACCGTCTCCCACGCCTCGACGTCGTCGGTGACGATCGCACCGGCCCGTTCCCAGTCGGGACGCGGACCGGTGAAGCGCGGCTGCAGCACCCACTGCGAGAACGGCTCGGCGGGCACGGGGACGGCGTCGTCGAAGCCGCCCGAACGGGCGAGTTCGACGGTCTCGGCGGTGGTGGCCGGCACGATCCGGTCGACCATCGTCGAGGGGAAACCCACGGCGGCGTCGAGGAAGTCGGTGAAGGCGGTGTCACCGGCTGCGACGCCGCGCACCAGCGACTCCACGACCCGGCCGTTGCCCGCGAGGTTGTCGCAGCTCACGACCGTCACCGGGGTGCCGTGGGCCGCGCGCGCCCGCAGAGCCTCGACCAGGGTGAGCACCAGGTCGCCGGGGAAGCCGTCGGGCCCGAGCGCGTAGGCCTTCTCCGTGACGGTCATGGTCACCACCGCGGTGTCCGGATCGGCGATCCGTGCCACGACCGCGTCGCGGTCGTCGGCGAGCACCAACCCCCCGGTGACGACCTCGACCGGCTCGACCTCGACCCGGTCGCCGCCGATCACCACGACGTGGTAGCGGTACCCCTGGGCTCGCAGCGCGTCCACGACGTCCCGGCTGCGGTGCGCGACCCCGGTGATCTCCCAGCCGTCGCCGGCGTCGCGGGTGTAGACGGCCTGGTGGGCGCGGTGGAAGTTGCCGAGTCCGAGGTGGACGATCCTCACGCCCCGACCACCGCCCAGCCGTGGGGTGGAACGACGACGGTTGCACCCTGCACCGATGCCGCGCCGGCGAGCAGCTCGCCGGGCGCTTCCTGCGTGAAGGGCTCGTCGTCGAGGTTGAGCAGCACCCGGCAGCGGTCCCCCTCCCCCACCAGGTCGTACGCCAACGTCGTGTTGGTGAGGGTCACGACCTCGGTGCGGGCGCGGTGCCACCACGGGTGGCGGCGGCGCAGGCCGATCAGCTCCTGGGTCCGGGCGAGGGCCGCGGCCGCCTCCGGGTCCGGGTCACCGGGCGCCGGCGGGAAGGTGGGGCGGACGGCGTCGTCGCCGCCGAACCGTTCCTCCTTGACGCCGGTCGCGTCGTACTCGTCGCCGTAGTAGACGGCGGGTGTCCCGGCCACGGTGAACAGCACGACGTCGGCGTGGGCCCGGTGCCGCGGGTCGCCGACCTGCGAGGCGATCCGCGTGACGTCGTGGTTGCCGACGAACGTCCACGGCACGAAGGTCGGCAGCAGGTCGTCGTGGCGGCCGAGGGCGTACGCGAGTTCGAAGAAGTTCGCGTCGTGCAGGGCACTCCAGATCGCCTTCCACAGTTCGTACTGGGTGACGGAGTCGACTCCGGATCCCTCGACGAACGCGGGGTAGTCGCCGTGGATGACCTCGCCGACGACGTAGACGTCGGGGTGCGACTCGCGCACCTGCGGCAGCACCTGGGCCCAGAACGACGTGGGCACCGCGTACGCGGCGTCGAGGCGCCAGCCGTCGGCCCCGCGGTCGAGCCAGTGCCGCATCACGGCGACGACGTGTTCGACCACCGCGGGCGAGTCGTGGTCGAGCGCGACGAGGCCCTCGTGACCCTCGAACACCTCACCGTCGGCACGGACGTACTGCTCGTCGCGGTCGGCGACCCACCGGTGCTCGCGGCCGACGTGGTTGAACACGCCGTCGAGCAGCACCCGGAGGCCGCGGTCGTGGGCGGCGGCGACGAGCCGGTCGAATGCGGCATCGTCACCGAGGCGGGTGTCGACACGGAAGTGGTCGAGGGTGTCGTAACCGTGCGAGGTCGACTCGAACACGGGGCCGAGCGCGAGCCCCGAGGCGCCGAGGTCGATCGCGTGGTCGAGCCACGCGACCACCTGGTCGAGTCCGCCGTGCACCGACCGGTCGCCACCGGTGGTGTCGGCGCCGGTGAACCCCAGCGGGTAGACCTGCCACCAGACGGCGTGCGCGACCCAGTCCGCGGTCACCGCCGGCCCACACGGGTGTCGGCGGTCGACGGCGCGGACCGCTCGCTCTCCCGCCACCAGATCGTGGTGCCGAGCAGGACGAGTGTCAGCAGGTGCACCCCGGTGCACCACACGCACACCGCGTCGACGAGGAACAGCTCGACGTACACCAGCCACAGGACCATCAACGCGCCCACGACCGCGGCGGCGACGCGGAGGTCGGCGGCGAGCCGGCCGCCGAGCACCGACAGAGCCGTCATGCCCGTGAAGAACACCAGCCCGAGCACCGCGACCGGTACGCCCGCGATGACCGACCACGACGAGGTGGTGACCTTGACGCAGTCGAGCGCGCCGGTGGCGGGGCAGGCCAGGCTGGTCGACGAGCTGTAGTGCTCGACGGTGAGGTAGACCGACACGGCGAGGCCGAGCAGCGCGACCACCAGCGTGGTGCGGCCTGCGGCGGTGCCGGGCAGGGCGGGGGTCACCGGGCGTCCGTCACGAACCGAGCGACGACGCCGCGGCCGTCACACCCGACGACGTGCAGACGGCACCGGGCTGGCCGTCGGTGAGTTGGCACAACCGCGCGGTGTAGAGGTTCGCGGCGGCGAGGACGGCCTTGCCGATGTCGGTGTCCGGATCCTTGATCGCGGACGCGATCTCGGCGTGGGTCTTGCCCTTCAGCACGGTGGGGACGTAGCTCGACCCGCTCTGGACGAACTTCCCGCCCAGGTCCTGGAACGGGATGCTGCCGTCGGGGTCGAGCGACTGCAGCAGTGCCTCGTCGGACGACGGCAGGGTGTCGAGGGGCTTGTGCTCGCGGTCGGTGGTCTCGTAGCCGTCGAACACCAGGTAGTCGCTGACGTACGACGCGCCGTGGAACGACAGCGTGGCGGTGTCCGGGTAGACGTCGTCGGAGGCCGAGTTGGTCTGCGCGAGGTTGGTGAACGTGCCGAAACGCGCGAGCGAGGCGACGACGACCCAGCGTTCCGCCGCGCAGAACGGGCAGAACTCGCCGCCGACGTAGAGCACCCGGGGCTTGCCGTCGGAGGTGAGCGCGGAGCCGTCGACCGGGGTGGGCGCCTTGACGTCGCTCCCGGCTCCGACGGCGTCGAACGTCGCGGCCGGGATGCTCGTGACGGCGGAGACGACCGAGGCGGGCGCGGGGCCCGAGGCGATGACCCGGGAGTCGTCGCCGCCGCTGGTCACCTTCACCACCACGAACACCGCCACGACGACGACCACGAGGGCGATCGGCAGGAAGATGCGCAGCAGCAACCGGCGCCTCGCCTCCTGGCGCTGGCGTTCGGCGATCTCGCGGCGGCGGGCCTCCGCCCGGTCGCGGGCCTTCTGGTTGGTGGCGGCCATCTAGACGCACCCTGCAGAGCTCACCCGACCATGTAACCAGCCGGCGCTGTGAGCGCCTCGCGGCGTGCGACACGCGCCTTGCGCAGTTCGTCGACCCGGACGCACGCGGCGCCGCCGACGATGAGCACACCTCCGAGCAGCTGGACCGCGCCGGGCAGTTGTGCGAGGAACAGCCACGCGAACAGGACGGCGAACACGACCTCGGTGAGGCCGACGAAGGACGCGACCGTGGCGCCGAGTCGCCGCGCGGCCTCGATGCCCAGCAGGTACGCCAGGGCGGCCGCGACGACGGCGAGGCCGAGCACGGGCACCAGCCAACTCGTGCGGGTGCCTGCGAACGAGACCGTGCTCGAGCCGACGTGCATCCGCAGCACCCCGACCAGTCCGAGCAGGGCGAGGGTGACGGCGGCGACCACCATCCCGCCCCACACGGTCACGATCGGCGGCAACGGGTCGTCGGTGCGGGCCGACAGCACGAAGTAGGTGGCGAGGGCGACGGCGGCGACCAGCCCCCAGACGACACCCACGGGGTCGACCCGCTGGGCGCCGGTGAGGTCGAGGACCAGCACCAGGCCCCCGAGGGCCAGGGCGGTGCCACCGAGCGTCAGTGGCCGCGGAGCCTCGCGGGTGCGGGCCCAGACCCACCCGACGACCAGGACGGTGCCGAGGTACTCCAGCAGCAGCGCGACGCCGACCGAGAGGTGCTCGAGGGCGTTGAAGTAGCAGAGTTGGCAGCCGGCGACGCCGACCAGGCCGTAGGCGACGACCGCCCGCCAGGACGCCGCGAGCATGCGCCAGCGGCCGCGCAGGACGACCAGCGCCGGGATCGTGAGCACCAGGGCCGCCACGGTGATGCGGGCGGTGACGGCCGCGGCGGGGCTCCAGTCGGCGTCGATGAGGGCGGAGGCGAACACCCCCGCGGTCCCGAACGTGGCCGCGGACCCCAGCGCGAAGGCCAGGCCGCCGCGCGCGGCGGTGGCGGTCGGAGCCGGGGTGGCGGGCATACGGTGGTCCTCCCGATCGGGCGTGCCGTGCTGTAAGCGGTCAAGTCGACCGATGCCCCTGACGCTAGGGTGGCACCGGAAAGGAGTCAAGATGCTTTTCGCTCCTGACACGGAGATCGCGCTCGGTGGTGCCGTCGAACTGGTCAACAGCGCCCACGAGGACCCCGACGCCCTGTCCACCCTCGCCGACCTCGACCTCTTCTACGCGACCTTCGGGTGGACCGGCTCGCGGCGGCACGACGACACCGAACTCGCCGAGGTCCGGGCGCTGCGACCGCGCCTGGAGGCGATCTGGGACGCCGACGAGGACGCGGTCGTCCAGATCGTCAACGGCCTGCTGCGGGAGTACCACGCCCTGCCGCAGCTCATCCGGCACGACTACTGGCCGTACCACCTGCACGCCACCTCGCAGTCCGACCCGCTCGCGGTCCGGATGGCCGTCGAGGCGGCGATGGCGTTCGTCGACGTCGTGCGCAGCGGTGAGCTGGACCGGCTGTCGCGGTGCGCGGCTCCCGACTGCGAGGACGTGCTGGTGGACCTGTCGAAGAACCGCTCGCGCCGGTTCTGCGGGACCACCTGTGCGAACCGGGTGAACGTGGCGGCCTTCCGCGCCCGGAGGGCCGCGGGTTAAGGGACACGGTCGCGCCCGGAGGGCCGCAGGCTGAGCACGTCGGCGATACTGGCGCGGTGTCCGTGATCGATCACCTGGTCCACGCCAACGCCGAGTACGTCGAACGCTTCCCCGGCCCCCGGCCGACCCGGCCGAAGCTGCGGCTCGCCGTCCTCACCTGCATGGACTCCCGCCTGGACCTGTTCGGCGCGCTCGGTCTCGAGATCGGCGACGCCCACCTGATCCGCAACGCGGGTGGCCTGCCGACCGACGACGCCCTGCGCTCGTTGGCCATCTCCCAACGGGCGCTCGGCACCCGCGAGATCGTCGTCATGCACCACACCCGGTGCGGCATGGAGGGCTTCGACGACGCCGCCTTCCGTGAGACCCTCGCGACCGAGTCCGGCGAGCGCCCCACGTGGGACGTCCCGGGGTTCGACGACCCCGCGGAGAAGATGCGCAACTCCCTCGCACGCGTCCGCGCCTGCGGCTGGCTCCCCCACCGTGACGACGTCCGCGGCTTCGTCTTCGACGTCGACACCGCCGCGATGATCGAGGTCGGCTAGGAGCTCTCGATCCCGAGGTGCTGCTGGAGGTTCCTGCTGAACCGGTCGCCGGTGCGGTCCATCATCGCCTTCATGACCCCGCGCACGGCGAGGCCGGACGCGCGGGGCAACGGCAGGTCGACGCTGTAGGTCAACCCGATCGACAGCTGGGTGCCCTCGCCACGGGGCTCGAGCCGGTACCAGCCCTCCGCGCCGGTGCGTTCCCGGGTCCCCGCGGGCGGCGCGTGGTGGAAGTCGATGCGCGACTCCGGCGTGAACTGCATGGCCTCGGTGAAGAACGGCTCGATCGAGACACCGAGGGCGGCGATACGCACCATCTCCCACCGCCAGGTGTCGCCGTCGGCGGTGATCGCGCGCAGCAGCGGGGTCAACTGCGGCAACAGGTCGGGGTCGGTGAGCACGGCCCAGATCGCCGACCGGGGCGCCGCCACGAACGCCTCGTCCCTGGTGGTGTGACGGAAGACCGTCACGCGCGGTACAGACCGTCGGCGTAGCTCGGCCCGTAGTAGGCCTCGAGTTCCTCGATCGGGTCGTCGGGACGCTCGACGGCCTTGGAGATCTGCGCGCGGCTGGGCATCGCGTCCGGCCGCCAGGTGTCGGGCTGCCAGAGCTTCGAACGCAGGAAAGCCTTCTGGCAGTGGTAGAAGACCTCGTCGACGTCGACGACCAGCGCGAGCACCGGCCGGTGACCCGCCACCGTCATCCGGTCGAACCAGGGAGCGTCGCGGACGATCCGCGCCCGCCCGTTCACCCGCAGGGTGTCGCTGCGCCCCGGGATGAGGAACAGCAGCCCGACGTGGGGGTTGCTCAGCACGTTGACGAACCCGTCGCCGCGCTTGTTGCCGGGGCGCTCGGGGATGACGACCGTGCGCTCGTCGAGCACCGTCGCGATGCCGTCCGGGTCGCCCTTGGGCGAGACGTCGCCACGGCCGTCGGCGTCGCTGGTGCCGACCAGCACGAACGGGGAGTGCGCGAGCCACTCGACGTCGAGCGGGTCGAGCACGGTGCGGACCTTGTCGCGCGCCCGCTCGTTCGGGATGCCGAGCACCTCACGCAGTTCGTCCTCGGTGGTGATCTCGACGGTGGCGTCGGTCACGAGCTCTCCTCCTCCTGTCGCGCGGCGGTGGCCACGACGTCCACGACCGGTCCCACGACCACGATCGCCGGCGCGCCGATCCCCGCCGCCGCGACGGCGGCGGGCAGGTCGGCCAGTTCGGCCCGCACGACCCGCTCCCCCGGCAACGTTGCACGGTGCACCACCGCGGCCGGTGTGCGGGGTGAGCGGCCGTGCCGGATCAGTTCCTTGGCGATGAGGTCGAGGCGGTCCATCCCCATGAGCACGACCAGGGTCGAGCCGGACGTGCCGAGGGCGGGCCAGTCGAGGCCGGCGTCGGCGGGGCGGCCGGGGTCGAGGTGGGCCGAGACGATGGTGACGTCGGTGGCGACCCCGCGGTGCGTGACGGGGATGCCCGCGGCGGCCGGGCCGGCGAAGGCGGAGCTGACGCCGGGGACCACGGTGACGTCGACGCCCGCCGCGGTGCAGGCGATGAGTTCCTCGCCGCCGCGACCGAACAGGAACGGGTCGCCGCCCTTGAGCCGGACCACCCGCTGACCCGCCCGCGCCCGGTCGACGAGCAGGGCGTTGATCTCGGCCTGGGTGAGGTTGTGACGGTGGGCGGACTTGCCGGCGTCGACGATCTCGACGCCCGGCGGCAGACCCTCGAGCAGACCGGTCGGCGCGAGCCGGTCGGTGACCACGACGTCGGCCTCGGCCAGCAGTCGACGACCGCGCACCGTGATGAGTTCGGGGTCCCCCGGCCCGCCGCCCACCAGGGACACGTGACCCCGGCGCGCCGCCCGCACCGGTCGGGTCGGCAGGGTGCCGAGGTCGACGGCGGTGGTGACCGCGCCGAGCAGCGTCACGGCGCGCCGCGGGTCGTCGCCGCCGGAGACGGCCACCGTGACCTCACCGCGGGTCACGCTCGCCGCGACCCGGGCGGTCCCGCCGGTGGCGTCGTCGGCGCGGACGCAGAAGATCCGCCGGTCGTCGCAGGCCGCCGCGATCCGCTCCTGCACCGCGGGATCGTCGGTGGCGGCGACTACGAGCCAGGCGTCGTCGAGGTCGGGGGCGACGAACGTGCGCGCGTGGTGCACCACGGCCGCGGGGAGGACCGCGTGGACCTCGGGCGCGACCACCTCGACCAGCGCGCCGGCCTCGACCAGCGTGTGGGCGCGTCGGGCGCCTACCGGGCCGGCGCCGACCACGAGCACGCGCCGCCCGGCGAGGTCGACGAACAGCGGCAGCCCGGTCACGCACCCATCATCCCGGAGCACGCGACCGCGATCGGCGTCCGGTCTGTTCGCCCGAGGTTTGCAGGGTCGTAACACGGGCGTCAACGCCGCACAACACGGTCGGGGCAGCCTCGAGGCACCACCCCGAGAGAGGCCGCCGATGACCGCCACGACGACCCGCACCGACGTCCGGTGGAGTCCAGTGTGTTCCGCCGCCGAACCCGCCCGCGGACAGGCGATCGGCCTGCACGTGGGCGGCCACGCCGTCGCCCTGTTCCGCACGCACGACGGCGAGTTGTTCGCCCTCTCCGACGTCGACCCCCACGCCGGACCGGAGGCCCGCGCCGGCGCCCTCTCGGCCGGTCGTCTCGCGTCACGGCGCGACGTCCCGACCGTGGTCGCGGTCGCCTCGGGTCGGCAGTTCGAACTCGCCCGCGGCACGTGCGTCGACGGGTGCGCGTCGGTGACGCCGTTCCCCGTCCGGGTCACGGACGGCGCGGTCGAGGTCGCCGTGCCGGCCGCCTGAGCGGCCCGTGACGCTCTCCCTCGCCGGACACCGTCTCGAGATCGACGACACCGAGGTCCGGCTCGACGGCCGTGTCCTCGACCTCGGCACCGCCGCCCGCGCCCTGCTGGTGCGCCTCGCGGCCGACCCCGGCCGGGTCGTCCCACGCGAGGACCTGCTGGTCGTGCTCCCCAGCGCCGGACACGCCGGCGCCCACGCGGTCGAGGTCGCGGTGAGCCGCCTGCGGGTCGCGCTCGGCGACCCCCTCATCGTGCAGACGGTGGTGAAGCGCGGGTACCGGCTCGCGCTGGACTGAGCCGAGCCAATCCGACGACGGGGCGCCGGAACCGTGCCGGTCGGCCTCCGCGGCACGGTTCCAGCGCCCAGCCGTCGCGTGTCGACCGTCGTGTCGCGGGTGCTCAGAAGCTGCGGCCCACGAGCTGCCAGAAGCGGGCCGTGCGCAGGTAGGGCTCGCGGTCGCACAGGGCGATCTCGAGATCAGCCAGCGCCGCGAAGTAGTCGGGGTCGGCCTTGCGGGCGTCGTCGCGGACGTAGTCGGTCACGCAGCGGATCCCGAAGCGGTGGACCAGTTCGCACCCGGCGCCGACCAGCGCGCTGTGGGCGGCGTCGACGTCGATGCGGGCGACCTGGTGGTCGAACGTCTCCGACCGGCCGGTGGGGTCGTCGAGCGACGCGAGCGCCGCCGCCGGGTCCCCGCCACGGACCACACCTCCGAGCACCTCGGCGGCCGGGTTGGGGCTCAGCAGGGAGATGAGCGCGCCGGAGTCGGCCATGGCGACCACCGCACCGACGCTGCGGCGCAGGTCCTCCCGGTACTGCAACACGTTGTGGCACAGGACGAGGTCGAACTCGCCGAGGTCGAGGGTGCGCAGGTCGTCGATGCCCGCCTCGACCGTCGTCAGCCGATCGTTGCAGCCTGCAGCGGTCGCGGCTGCGTTCGCCTGGTCCAGCAGGGCGGCCGACGGGTCGAGCACGGTGACGTCGTGGCCCCGGCCGGCCAGGTGCAGGGCGTCACGGCCGTCTCCCCCGCCGACGTCGAGCACGCGTAGCCCGCGCGCGTCACCGACGACGACGTCCAGGGTGTGCGCCACCACCGCGTAGCGGATCCGCCCCCACGGCGTCTGCTGGTAGGCGGCCCACTCGGCCAGGCGGCCGTCGAACACGGAGGGGTCGGCGGCCACGGCGGGTGACGCTAGTGCGGTCGGACGGGTGCGGCGACTCCAGTGCCGGGCGTCGTGTTCGATGGGGTGCATGACCGAGATGAGCAAACCCACGATCGACCGCCCGGACGGCCCGGCGCCGACCCAGCTCGTGATCCGCGACATCACCGTCGGCGACGGCGCGGAGGCCGTTCCCGGCGCCCAGGTGACGGTGCACTACGTCGGCGTCGAGTACGACACCGGCGAGCAGTTCGACGCCTCGTGGGACCGCGGCGCCCCCATCGACTTCCCCCTCGCGGGCCTGATCCAGGGCTGGCAGGACGGGATCCCCGGCATGAAGGTCGGCGGCCGTCGCGAGCTGGTGATCCCGCCGGAGCAGGCTTACGGCCCCGCCGGCGGCGGCCACCGGCTCTCGGGCCGGACGCTGGTGTTCGTCATCGACCTGCTCGGCGTGAACTGAGCCCACCGGCATGAGCCGCACACCCGTCGTCCTCGACTGCGACCCCGGCCACGACGACGCCTTCGCGATCCTGCTGGCCGCGGCCCACCCGGACCTCGACCTGCTCGCGATCACGACGGTGTCGGGCAACGGACCGGTCGACAAGGTCACGCTCAACGCACGGCGGGTGTGCACGCTGGCCGGCATCGACGTCGTCGTCGCCGAGGGGGCCGAGAGGCCCCTCGCCGGTGACGCGCACGGTGCCGAGGACATCCACGGCGAGTCCGCGCTCGACGGCGCCGACCTGCCCGAGCCGACCGTTGCACTGTCACCCCTTCCGGCCGTCGAGCAGCTGGTCGAGACGATCGGGGCCAGCGATCAGCCCGTGACCATCGTGGCCACGGCGCCCCTGACCAACGTCGCCACGCTCATCCGCGACCACCCCGAGACCCTCGCGAACGTCAGCGGGATCAGCCTCATGGGCGGCAGCGCGCTGCGCGGGAACGTCACCCCGGCGGCGGAGTTCAACATCTGGGCCGACCCCGAGGCGGCGGCGATCGTGTTCGGCAGTGGCCTGCCACTGAAGATGGTCGGGCTCGACGTCACCCACACGGTGCTCGCCACCCCCGACGTCCTCGACCGGTTCCGCGCCACCGACACCGACCTCGGCTGGATCGGCGCGGACCTGCTGACGTTCTACGCCGACAGCTACCGCACCAAGTTCGGGATGCCGGGTGCGCCGCTGCACGACCCGCTCGCGGTGCTCGCCGTGGTGCACCCGGACTGGCTGGTCTGGCACCACTGTCGTGTCGACATCGAGCTCGACGGCCGGCACACCCGCGGCATGACCGTGGTCGACCTCGACGGTGTGGTCGACACGCCCCCGAACGTCGAGGTCGCCCGCGCCGTCGACGTCGGCCGGTTCTGGGACCTCATGGTCGACAGCGTGCGGCGCCTCGGGGATCCCGGCTGATCCTGGGCAGGCTGACGACGTGCCCACGTTCCGCTTCGACGTCGACCGCTCCTACGCCCTGGCCGCTCTGCCGTTCGGGGTGCGGGCCGACGCCGCGCGCGTGACGGTCGGGGACGGTCGGATGGTCGCCCGCTTCGGGCCGTGGACCGTCGACACCGCGCTGACCAACATCGCCTCGACCGAGTTCTCCGGGCCGTTCCACGTCGTGAAGACGGCCGGCCCCGCGCACCTGACGTTCTCCGACCGCGGCCTGACCTTCGCCACCACCGGGCGTCAGGGCCTGATGATCCGGTTCCACGAGCCGGTCCGCGGCATCGACCCACTCGGCCTGATCCGCCACCCGAACCTCACCGTCACCGTGCTGGACCGGGAGGCACTCGCCGCCGCCCTCGCCGCGGGCTAGAGGGTGAGGCCCGGCGGCAGGGGCTGCCGGTGGACGACGTGCAGGCGCTGGGTGGGGCGGGTCATGGCGACGTAGAGATCGTTGATGCCGCGGGGGGATTCCGCGACCAGCGCCGCGGGCTCCACCAGCACGACGCCGTCGAACTCGAGGCCCTTGGCGTCGGCGACGGTCAGCACCGAGACCGGTGAACCGAGGGCGTTGGTGTCGGCGGTGACCAGACCCGCGGGCAGAGCGGCGGTGACGGCCGCGACGATGGCGGCGTGCTCGCCGCGCGGGGTGATGACCACGACCGTGCCCTCGCCGGTGATCTGGTGTTCCCGGGCGACGACGTCCGCGATCGCGCCGAGCGCCGCGGTGTCCTCGGCCGGCAACGCGGTCGCCTCCGGGTCGTGGCGCCCGACCCGCGCCGACGTCGGGGCCTTGGCCGTCGACCCGGCCGCGGCGAGGACCGAGGCGGCGAGGTCCATGACCTGCTCCGGCGTGCGGTAGTTGACCGTGAGCTCGGCCTCGGTGAACCGGTCCTCGACGTGCGGGCGCAACACCTCGGCCCACGAGCTCGCGCCGGCGGCCGAGCCGGTCTGCGCGACGTCGCCGACCACGGTGAGCGACCGCGTGGGGCAGCGCCGCATGAGCAGGCGCCAGGCCATGGGTGACAACTCCTGGGCCTCGTCGACCACGATGTGCCCGTAGGCCCACCCGCGGTCCGCGCCGGCCCGCTCGGCGACGCTGCCCAGTGCCCGTCCGCCGACGTAGCGCGAGGCGAGGTCCTCGGCCGACACCATCTCCGCCCCGCCGAAGGTGTCCTGGACCTGGCGGGCGTACTCGACCTCCTGCTTGCGCTCCGCGTCGGCGCGGGCCTGCTCGCGCTGGTCGGCGGAGTCGTCCTCGCCGAGCAGTTCCGCGGCCTCGTCGAGCAGGGGGACGTCGGCGAGGGTCCACGGCGCGGTCCGCTCGCGGTGCAGCAACGCCCGCTCGGCCCGGGACAACCGCCCCGCGGCCTCCCCGAGTCGTTCGGGCAGCGCGTACAGGTCGCGGACGAGGCGCTCGGGGGTGATCGGCGCCCAGCACCAGTTCACCTCGCGCCGGACGTCGCGGGAGCCGAACAGCTCGGCCATGAGCGAGGCGCGGGTCTCCTGGTCCAACTCCTCGCCGCGCCGGTCGGCGAGCTGGCGCACCAGACGGCGCAGGACCTCGGCCACGAACGTCGACCGGGCCACGTTGTGGGGCGACCGGGTGCGCCGGGCCCGCTCGCGGGCCTCCTTGACGTCGTGCGGCTGCAGCGTGAGCGTCGTGCCCTCGACGTCGAGCGACACGGACCGGGCTGGGATCCGCTGGCGGCGTCGGACGGCCTCGGCGATCACCGCAGCCATCCGCAGGTCGCCCTTGAGCGCCACGACGGCGTCGGCGTCGACCGCCGTGGCCACCACCCCGGGGTACAGCTCCCCCGGTGTCGACATGACGACGGCGTCGGCCTCACCGAGCGAGGGGAGCACCTGGTCGATGTAGCGCAGGAACACCCGGTTCGGCCCGACCAGCAGCACGCCGGAGCGGGCGATGCGGTCGCGGTTGGCGTAGAGCAGGAAGGCCGTGCGGTGCAACGCGACGGCGGTCTTGCCCGTACCGGGCCCGCCCTGCACCACGAGCACACCCGGCAGCGGCGCCCGGATGACCCGGTCCTGGTCGGCCTGGATGGTGGCGACGATGTCGCGCATCCGGCCGGAGCGGGCGGCGTCGAGGCTCGCGTAGAGCGCGCCCTCGCCGACCACGACGTGGCCGCCGTCGACACCGTCGCGCTCGAAGCCCTCGAGGTCGAGCACCTCGTCCTGGACTCCCGTGACGGCGCGGTCGACGGTGGTGATCGAACGGCGGCGCAGCACGCCGTCCGGTCGCAGGGCGGTGGCTTGGTAGAACGGCTCGGCGGCAGGTGCCCGCCAGTCGACGAGCAGCTCGCGGCGGTCGTCGTCGGAGATGCCGATGCGCCCGACGTACCGGCGCCGGCCCTCGGCGAGGTCGAGGCGCCCGAAGCACAGCCGGTCCTCGACCGCGGCCAGGGTGCGGACCCGCTCGGCGTACAGGCGCATGAACGCGTCACGCTCGGTACGGGCCGCCGGCGTGTTGGCTGTGCTGCTGCGGGCCACACGGTCGAGCGCCGCGGCCGCCTCGATCCGCAGCTGGTCGAGTTTGGAGTAGAGGACGTCGACGTGGACCTGCTCGGTGGCCAGTTCCTCAGCCACCATCCCCGACGTCACAGGGACATCATCCCAGGGCGCCTCACGCGAACGCGGCGACGCCCACCCCGGCCGCGTCGAGAGCCCTCCGGACCGCGGCCGCGATGGCCACGGCGCCCGGTGTGTCGCCGTGCAGGCACACCGACCGTGCGACGACCACGACGTCCGATCCGTCCACCGCGGTCACCCGCCCCTCGGTCGCGAGCCGGACCACCCGGGCGGCGATCTCGTCCGGGTCCTCCAGCACGGCGCCGACCTCGCCGCGCGGCACCAACGTGCCGTCAGGGCGGTACGCACGGTCGGCGAAGGCCTCGGTCACCGTGCGGACACCCCGGCGCTCGGCCTCGGCCAGCAGCAACGACCCGGGCAGACCGAGCACGGCCAGGGTGTCGTCGTACGCCTCGAGGGCGTCGAGGACGGCACCCGCCTGGGCGCCGTGGCTGATCGTTGCATGGTACAACGCTCCGTGCGGCTTGAGGTAGGTCACGCGGCCACCCGCCGCGCGGGCCAGGCCGTCGAGCGCGCCGAGTTGATACAGGACGTCCGCGGCCAGGTCGGTCGGGCTGACGTCGACGAACCGGCGCCCGAACCCGGCCAGGTCGCGGTACGAGACCTGGCCGCCGATCGAGACGCCCGCGCGCACGGCGTTGACGCAGGTCCGGCGCAGCGTGGTCGGGTCACCGGCGTGGAACCCGCACGCCACGTTCGCGCTGGTGACCAGCGGGAGCAGGGCGTCGTCGTCGCCGAGGGTCCAGCGCCCGAACGACTCGCCCAGGTCCGCGTTGAGGTCGACCGGGCCCATACCGCGACCCTACGGCCGCCGGCCCTACGCGGGCCGCAGCGTGAGCATGTTCCACGACAACGGTGGCAGCACGACCGACACCGTTCCGCCGTCGGCGTGGACGTCGTCGTGCCGCCGCGGCGTCACCCGGTCCGGTTCGGCCGCCGAGTTGACGGCGTCGGGGTCGTCGTCGTGGACCGCGACGTGTTCGGCGACGACGGTTCCCCCGAGCGCGCGGACGTCGAGGTCGAGGGTGTGCTGGTCGTGCTGCGCGCGGTTGACGGCGAACACCGACACCGAGCCGTCCTCGGGGTGGTGCACAGCGACCATGTCCAGGAGCGGGACCTCCCCCATCCACGCCGTCTCGTGCCGGTCGCCGGTGGGCACGGTGTGCAGCACGGTGCCACGGCCGTGGGCGGACGTCAGTGCGAACGGGTGGAAGGTGGTCTGGCGCCACGACGGCCCGTCCGGTTCGGACCGGATCGGGGCGATGACGTTGACCAGCTGCGCGAGGCAGCCGATCTTGACCCGGTCGGCGTGCTTGAGCAGCGAGATCATCAGGTCGCCGACGACCACGGCGTCGGTGACCGAGTACGTGTCCTCGATGAGGCGGGGCGCCTCGGTCCACTCGGTCGGGTCCCCCTGGTCGGCGAACCGGGTCTGGTACCAGACGTTCCACTCGTCGACCGAGAGCGTCATCGTCTTGCGGTGCCGTCCCTTGGCCTTGACGAAGTCGGCGGTCGCGACGGCCTCCTCGATGAACCGGTCGAGCTCGACCGCTGCGGCGAGGAAGCTGTCGCGGTCACGCTTGCGTTCCTCGTAGTAGCTGTGCAGCGACAGGTGGTCGACCACGTCGTAGGTCTCCTCCAGGACCGTGGCCTCCCACGCCCCGAAGGTGGGCATGCGCCGGTTCGAGCTGCCCACCGCCACCAGTTCGATGGACGGGTCGACCCACCGCATGACCTTGCCGGCCTCGCGGGCGATGCGGCCGTACTCGTGGGCGGTCTTGTGGCCGATCTGCCAGGGGCCGTCGAGTTCGTTGCCCAGGCACCACACCTTGATGCCGAACGGGTCGGAGGAACCGTTGCGGCGGCGGAGGTCGGAGAGTTGCGTGCCGCCCGGGTGGTTGCAGTACTCGACCAACCGGCGGGCGTCGTCGACCGTCCCGGTGCCGAGGTTGACCGCCATCATCGGCTCGGTGCCGACCCGCTGGGCCCACCCCATGAACTCGTGGACGCCGACCTGGTTGGTCTCGATCGAGTGCCACGCGAGGTCGAGGCGCACCGGCCGCTCCTCCTTCGGGCCGATGCCGTCCTCCCACCGGTAGCCCGAGACGAAGTTCCCGCCGGGGTAGCGCACGATCGGCACGTCAAGCTCGGTGACGAGGTCGGCGACGTCGGCGCGGAAACCGTGTTCGTCGGCGGTGTCGTGGCCGGGTTCGTAGATCCCGGTGTAGACGCACCGGCCCATGTGCTCGACGAACGACCCGTAGACCCGCGGGTCCACCTCGCTGACGGGCAGGGACGGGTCGATGGCGACGTGGCTGTGGTGCACAGGACTCCTCGAGGAGAGAGACGGAACGGGTGGTTCGTCGGGGCGGTGCGGGTCAGCCCTTGAGGCCGGTCCCCGCGACGCCCTCGACGATCTGCCGTTGGAAGAACAGGAACAACGCGATGAGCGGCAGCGCGCCGAGCAGCGCGGCCGCCATGGTGTCGGCGTAGCGGATGCCGAAGTTGCCCTGCACGGTCGCAAGACCGACGGGGATGGTCATGAGCTTGGGGTTCGACAGCACCAGCAACGGCCAGAGCAGGTTGTTCCACGACCAGATGAA
The DNA here is from genome assembly GCF_054456675.1 of Jatrophihabitans sp. YIM 134969. Lineage (NCBI taxonomy): Bacteria > Bacillati > Actinomycetota > Actinomycetes > Jatrophihabitantales > Jatrophihabitantaceae > Jatrophihabitans > Jatrophihabitans sp. YIM 134969. The sequence continues at coordinate 26,951 of NZ_JBTJEQ010000039.1, read as the reverse complement.
GGTGAAGATCGAGACCGCCGCGATCGCCGGGCGCGTCAAGGGCATCGCGACCGTGCGGTAGATCCGCCAGGTGCTCGCGCCGTCGATGCGGGCGGCCTCCTCCAACTCCTTGGGCAGGCCGTCGAAGAACTGCTTGAAGACGAACACCGCGATCGCGGTCGGCACCTGCGGCAGGATGACGGCCCAGTAGGTGTTGAGCAGGCCCATCGATCCGATCTCGCGGAACAGCGGCACGATGAGCACCTGGCTCGGGATGAGGATCCCGGCGAGGATGAAGCCCAGCATCGCACCGCGGTAGCGGAAGTTCAGCCGTGACAGCGCGAACGCCGCGAGGCTCGCGGTCACCACGGTCAGGAGCGCCGTGGCCCCCGAGGTGATGAGGCTCGAGGCGTACCAGTGCCAGATGTCGCCCTGCGACAGGATCGACCCGAACGAGTCGAGGGTCGGGTTCTTGATCCACCACGTCACCGGGAGCTCGGCGGTCTCGCCGTTGGGCTTCAGCGCGGTGTCGAGCGCCCACAGCAGCGGGACCAGCCAGATGATCGCGAACGCGATCATGACGCCGAGACAGACCCGGTTGAACAGCTTCGAGCCGGACACCGCCATGGCGCCCGAGGCGCGGGTGCGGCCCTCGGGGACCGGCTTGTCGGTGATGACGGTGGCCATGTCAGACCTCTCCCTCGGAGCGACGCGTCTGGATGAACCAGACGGCGGAGACGAGCAGGACCAGGACGAAGTAGAGGGTCGACGCGGCCGCGCCGTACCCGACGCGGAAGTCGGTGAACCCGACGTCGTAGATGTACTCGAGCGCCGGCCGGGTGCTGAAGTTCGGCCCGCCCGCGGTCATGATGTACATCTGGTCGAAGACCTTGAGCGACGCGATGACCTGCAGCACCACCACCAGGGTCGTGGTCCGCTTCAGCAGCGGGATGGTGATCCGGCGGATCTGTTGCACGGTGCTCGCGCCGTCGAGCGCCGAGGACTCGTACAGCTCACGCGGGATCTCCTGCAACCCCGCCAGGTACAGGACGAAGTTGAACCCCAACGTCCACCAGACGGTGGCCATCGCGATCGAGACCATCGCCCAGTTCGGGTCGCCCAACCAGCCGGGCGCGGTCAGCCCGACCTTCTCCACCGCGGCCGAGGCCAACCCCAGGCCGGGGGTGTACAGCCAGATCCAGATGAGGGCCATGACGGCCGACGGCAGGATGTAGGGCGCGAAGAACGCCAGCCGGAAGAACCACCGGCCGTGCGAGGCGCGCTCGACGAGCAGCGCGAACACCAACGACAGCACCACCAACGGCGGCGTGGTGAGCAGAGTGAACAGGACCGTGTGCCACATCGACGACCAGAAGTCGGACGACCCGAACGCCTCAACGTAGTTGTCGAAGCCCACGAAGCTGCCGAGGCCGGACTTGACCAGGCTGGTGTCGAAGAAGCTCATCACCAGGCCGTAGACCGCAGGGCCCACGACGAACAGCAGGTACAGCAGCACGAACGGGGCGAGGAACCAGAACGCGGACCGGCCGTCGGACCGGACGCGGCCGCCGCGCGGCCGGGGCGCGACCGGGCGGGCGGTGTCGACGGGTGTGGTGGTCGGGCTGAGAGTCGTGCTCACAGGGATCTCCCGGAGGGGGCGTCGGTGCGGTGGGCGCTGGACGGCTTGACCCGTGGGGGTCAGGTGGTGGCGCGTCACGTCGGTGGCGCCGTCCGCGAGAGGACGCCGAGTTTGTCCTTGATCTGCGCCAGACCGCTCGCGGGCGTGGCCACACCGCTCATCACCGCACCGACCGAGCCGCCGATGATGATCTCGAAGTTGGAACCCGATCCGGAGTACCAGCCGTCGGGGTCGTAGACCGCGGCGTCGGCCGCCGCGGCGTACCGCGACTGGGGGGTGAGCTTCTTGTACTCGTCGCTGTCGCGGTACGGCAGCCAGGCGGGCACGTGCCCGCCCTCGGCCCAGGTGTTGCTCTGGTCGAGCAGCGAGCGGATGAACACCAACGACCGGTCGAGGTCGTCGGCGGACATCCCCTTGCGTTTCGGGACGACCAGCGTGTGTGAATCGGCCTGCACCTTGTAGCCGTCGCTGCCGCCGTAGACGTTCGGGAACGTCGTCATGCTGAACGGGGTCTTGGCCGTCTGGAACGTCGTGATCTCCCACTCGCCCTGGAAGAAGAACCCGGCGCGGCCGGCGGAGAACAGCGCGATCGACCCCTGGTAGTCGAGGGTTCCCGGCATGAGGCCCTTGGTGTTCAGGCCGCTCATGAACCGCAGGACCTCCATGGCCTTGTCGTCGTCGATCACCACCCTGGTGCCGGAATCGGCGAGCACTTCTCCGCCGAGTTGGCTGTAGAGCGACTGGAACATGCGCCACGGCGTGGAGGTTTCGTTGACCGCTGCAACGGTCGCGCCGTACTGGCCGGTGACCTCCTTGGCCCGGGTGAGGGCGTCGACGAACGCGTCCTCACCGTCGAGCGGCTTCAGTACGCCGGAACTGTCGAGCAGTCCGGCCTTCTCGCAGACGTCGGTGTTGTAGAAGCAGACGAACGGGTGGGTGTCGAGCGGGATCGCGTAGGCACGACCGTCGACCAGCCCGGTCTGCCACGCGGTGTCGTTGAAGTTGCTCGCGTCCATGCCGTGGTCGGTGAGGTCGGCGGGGGTCAGTTCGGTCAGCAGGCCCGCCGCCTGCAGGGTCTTCATGCGGGTCAGGTGCGCGACCGCGACGTTCGGCGGTTTGTCACCGATGGTCGCGAGCGCCAGCTTGGTGTAGTACGGGTTGCCCCAGGCCAGGGTCACCGCCTGGAGCGCGATCTCCGGGTTGGCCCGCTCGAAGCCCGCCTGCATGGCCTGCATGCGGACACCGTCGCCGCCACCGAACAGGTTCCAGTAGTCGATCGAGCCCGGGTCGACCTGCGAGCCGAACAGGCCCGCGGCGACGGGCGACGAACAGGCCGACAACGCGCCGGCGCCGAGCACGCCGGCACCGAGAGCGACGGCGCCGCCGAGGAAACCTCGTCGCGACAACGGGATCCCGGTGGCGGGAGGTGGACTGGTGGGGTGGGATCTCATCGGGACACGTCCTTCACTGCGATGGGAAGACGGGCGGGCGGCCAGGGGGTCGAGAGCGGCGGGTACGGCGGCGGGTACGGAGGTCAGGGCGGCGGCGGGCGTCCGGGCGACGGCCCGGTCGAGGCCCGGACCACCAGGTGCACGGGCAGCAGCAACCGGCGCGGCACCTCGCGGCCGGCGATGCGGTCGAGCAGCAGGGTGGCCGCACGCGCACCGGTCTCGGCGAACGGCACGTGCACGGTGGTGAGGGCGGGGACGAGGTAGGCCGACGCCTCGAGGTCGTCGCACCCGATCACCGACACCTGCGCCGGCACCTCGAGGCCGCGGTCGGCGAGCAGGCGCAGCACGCCCGCGGCCATGACGTCGTTGTGCACAAACAGCGCGGTGGTGTCCGGTGCCGCGTCGAGCAGGGCGCCGGCGGCGGCGTAGGCGCCCGCAGGGGTCCAGTCCGCCGTCGCCACCCGGACGTCGGGCAGCGGGACACCGGCCTCGTCGAGACGGTCCCGGAAGCCGCGGTCACGGGCCTGGACCACCTCGCGCTCGGCGGGGCCGGTGACCGCCCCGATCGCGCGGTGGCCGAGGTCGAGCAGGTGCTCCGCGGCGAGGGCACCGGTGCGGCGGTGGTCGGAGCCGAGCAGCACGGCCCCCACCCCCGGCAGGTGGTTGAGGCTGACCAGCGGCAGGGTGGCGGGGAACGCGTCGGCGAGGGTGCCGTCGGCCTCGAGGCTGGGCGCGACGACGAGGACGCCGTCGACCCGGCGTTCGAGCAGCGTGCGCAGCGACGTCGTGGTCGGGATCTCCGGACGCACCCCGACCAGCACCGCCGCCTGTCCCTGGCCGGCGAACTCCTCCTGGGCGCCCGCGACGAAGCCGGAGAGCGCGACGTCGGCCAGGTCGTCGGCGAGGATGCCGACGGTGACGGTGGACCCGCCGACCAGTTGCCGGGCCAGGCCGTTCGGGACGTAGCCCAGCTCGGTGGCGGCGGCGTGGATGCGGTCGACGGTCGCCGGCGCGGCCACGCCCCGCCGACCGTTGAGGACCTTGCTCGCGGTCTGGAAGCTCACGCCGGCCCGCGCGGCGACGTCCTTCAGCGAGACGTACACGGCGGGCCTCCCCTCGCGGTGGGCGACGTGCGGCGTGCGCCAGGTCACGCGAACGTTCGCCCTGGTGGGTGTTCGCCCATCTTGGGGGGGTTCGTCGGGCGCGTCAAGAGTCGATGTGGGCGTTCACACCGAACCGAGGGGTGGGTCGGCACCCGCGTCGTGGGGCGGATCCGGACGGTCGCGGACCTAGGCTGGCCCACCGTGACCGAGCACGAGGTACCGCTGCCGGGCGGCGACGTCACCGAGGGCGTGGTGCGCGTCGGTGACACCGTGCGCCGCCCGGTCGGCGACCACACCCCGACCGTCCACGCCGTCCTCCGTCACCTCGAGCGCGAGGGGTTCGACGGCGCCCCGCGGGTGCTCGGCGTGGACGACCGCGGCCGGGAGGTCCTCACCTACGTCGAGGGCGAGGTCGCCGGACGGCCGTGGCCCGCCTGGGTCGGCGACGAGGACCGGGGGGTCTCGGTCGCCCGGCTGCTGCGTCGCCTCGACGATGCGCTCGAGGGGTTCGGCCTGCCACCGGGGCAGCCGACCGACACGACCCGACCCGGCCTGCCCGACAAACCCGGTCCCCCACCGTGGTTCCTCGGCCACCGCGACGTCACGCCGGAGAACACCGTGTTCCGCGACGGCACCGCCGTGGCGCTCGTCGACTTCGACCTCCTGCGGCCCTCGACCCGTGTCGACGAGGTCGTGAACCTGCTGCTGTGGTGGGCGGGCTGGACGGCGCCCGCCGATCGCGACCCGGCCTTCGCGGGAATCGACCCCGCGCACCGGGCGGCGGTGCTCGTCGACGCCTACGGACTCTCCCCCGCCGAGCGCGAGCTGGTGGTGCCGCTCGCGGTCGTCACCGCCGTCCGCAGCTGGGCCTCGATGCAGGAGCGCGCCGCGAGGTTCGGCGGCGGGTGGGCGCGCATGTGGGACGAGGGCATCGGCGACGTCATCCACCGCCGCGAGCTGTGGCTGCGCGACGAAGCCGACGCCCTCGCCTCCGCCCTCACGTCCTGACCTCCGCGCGAACGCCGGAGCCTGGACTCACAGAAGTGCAGGGTTTGGTCGTTCAACGACGATCCGAACGACCGAACCCTGCACTTTTCTCACATGAGAAGCGCCGGATCAGGCGACGCCCGCGGCCTGCTCCAGCGCGGTGACCTCGTCCTCGAGGTGGCCGAGCAGGCGCTGCAGGTGCGGGACGCGACGCCGGCAGCCGACCAGACCGAAGCCGATGTCGTCGCCGTAGGTGGTGCAGGTGATGTTGAGGGCCTGGCCCTGCACCGGGATCGAGAGCGGGTACATGCCGGAGGTGGCACCGCCGTCGAGGTAGGTCTGGGTGCGTGGGCCCGGCACGTTGCTGATGATGAGGTTGAACGGCGGCCGGGCGACGTCCTGCAGCGGGAACACCAGGTTCAGCGCCATGGGTGAGATCCCGAGCGCGCTCATCATGAGGATCTGCACGGGCGTCATCGCCGAGAGGGCGGCCTTGCCCTCGACCATCGACCGGTGCACGTGGTCGAGCCGGTCGCCGGAGTCGGGCAGGTGGGTGCCGAGGTTGCACATCGTCATCCCGATGGCGTTGCCCTCGCGGCCACCGTCCTCGTCGCGCAGTGACACCGGCACCATCGCGATCAGCGGGGCGTCGGGCAGCGCGTTGAGGTCGAGCAGGTAGCTGCGCAGCGCGCCCGAGCACATCGAGAGCACGACGTCGTTGAGCGTGTAGTCGCCGGACTTGGCGATCCGTCGCAACCGCTCCAACGGCCAGTCCTGGGCGGCGAACCGCCGCGAGCCGCTGATCGAGGTGTTGAAGATCGTGCGGGGCGCGGAGAACGACACCGGCGCCGCCTCGCCGCGGATGCCGCGCACCAGCGTGGTGGCGAGGGCCGGCGCCAGGCTCGCGGCGTTCTCGGCCAGGTGCAGCGCGGTCTGCCCCGCCCCCACCAGCTGCTGCACCGGGTTGCTGTCGGTGTGGATGATCTCCTTCGGCGCCTCCGGCCGGGCCTTGCGGGTGATCGCCCACGGCGGGGTGAAGACGCCCTCGGCGTCGGTGGACAGGCACTCCTGCGCGAGCCGCATCGCCGACACGCCGTCCATCACCGAGTGGTGGACCTTGGTGTAGATCGCGAGCCGGCCGTCGGCGAGGCCCTCGATGACGTGGAACTCCCACAGCGGCCGGCTGCGGTCGAGCGGCGTGCCGTGCAGCCGCGAGACCAGGGCGAGCAACTCCAGCACCCGGCCGGGCTTGGGCAACGCGCTGTGCCGGACGTGGTGGTCGAGGTCGACGTCGGCGTCCTCCGACCAGCCGGGCAGGCCACCGGTGGTGAGCGACCGCCGGGCCCGGCGGCGGAAGCGCGGGTTGAGGACGGGCTCGGCGCGCAGGCGTTCGTAGAGCGCCAGGGCGTCCCAGCCGTCGCCGCCCTCGGGTGGGTCGAACAGCTCGAGCCCCCCGACGTGCATCGGCTGCTCACGGGTCTCCCCGATCAGGAACATCGAGTCCGCGGGCGACATCGGCACGAGCACTGTGGACCATCTCCTCCGCCGGCGTCTCGACGACCTTGCCTCGGTGCAACGACATGTGGAACCGCCGGTAACCGGTCGTACCCGCTGACGTGACCGATCTTGCACCTCCCGCTCGTGACACGCCCAGCGGTGGGGTCAGCGGTGCGGCCGGAGATCCGGCTCCGGCCTCCCGACGCCGCGCGTGGAGGCGGCAGGTGCTGCGCCTCGCGCCCGGACGGCGCAGGATCGACCCGTGACGCGCGTGCTGCAACCGACTCGGACCGCGACCCGTGCGGCGGGCGTGCTGGCGGTGCTGTTCGCCGCGCTCACGGTGGTCGTCGCGCTCGAGCCCCGGTGGCTCAGCGTGTCGGTCGACGGCGCGGTGTCGAACCGGGTGCGCGACCTCGCCGGTCGGACCACCCTGCTCGACGTCACCCGCGTCGTCACCTGGCTCGGCCACCCGCTGGTGGTCGACGCGCTGGTGCTGCTGTTCGCAGCCGTGCTGTGGCGGGCCCACCGACCCGTCGCCGCGGTGTCGCTGGTCGTCACCGGACTGGTGTCGCTGCTGGTGCGGGCGCTGGTCAAGGACCTGGTGGCCCGGCCGCGGCCCGGCGGCGGGTTCAGCACCGCGACAGGCGGCTCGTTCCCCTCCGGCCACACCGCGGGCGCCGCGTTCCTCGCCGTCGCGGCGATCGCGCTCCTCACCCGCGCCTGGGTCACGGTCGTCGCCGTCGGCTACACGGTGGTCGTCGGCGCGTCGCGCATCGTCCTCAACGTGCACTGGGTGTCCGACGTCGTCGGTGGAGTGTTGCTCGGAGCAACGTTCGGGTTGCTGGTTCCCTGGGCGCAGACGCAGATCGGGGAGCGTTGGCCCCGCATCAGCGGGTCAACGCTCCCCGATCGGTAGAGCGGTGGGACTCAGGCAGCGACCTGGGCGGTCTGCTCCCCCGTGGCCGCGGGCTCGAGCGCGAGGGCGACGATGTCGGCGACGTCGTCGACCAGGTGCACGTCGAGCTGCTCCAGCACGTCGGCCGGGACGTCGTCCAGGTCCGGGCCGTTGCGGGCCGGCAGGAAGATCGTCTTCAGCCCGGCGCGGTGGGCGGCGAGCAGCTTCTGCTTCACGCCGCCGATCGGCAGGACCCGGCCGTTCAGCGTGACCTCACCGGTCATGCCGACGTCGGACCGCACCGGCCGCCCCGTGATGAGCGAGGACAGCGCCGTCACCATCGTGACGCCCGCGGACGGGCCGTCCTTCGGGACCGCACCCGCCGGGAAGTGGACGTGGACACCCTTGCCCAGCTGCGCGACCTCGGCCTCGGTGATGCCGTCGATCGCCGACCCGTGGGCCTTGAGGTAGCTGACCGCGATCTGGGCCGACTCCTTCATGACGTCACCGAGCTGACCGGTGAGCGAGAGACCCCCCTTGGCCTCGGGGTCCGGCGTGCTCGGCACGACGGCCTCGATGAACAGGACGTCACCGCCCGCACCCGTGACCGCGAGACCGGTGGCGACACCGGGAACCGCGGTGCGCTCGGCGGATTCCGGCGTGAACCGCGGCCGGCCGAGGAAGTCCTTCAACGTGTCGGTGTCGACCAGGACGGGCGCGGGGTCGCCGCTGCCCAGCTTGGTGGCCGCCTTGCGCAGGATCTTCGCCACGGCCCGCTCGAGCTGCCGCACGCCCGCCTCGCGGGTGTACTCGCCGGCCAGCTGCGCCAGCACCTCGTCGGTGATGACGACGTCGTCGGCACCGAGTGCTGCACGCTGCAACTGTCGCGGCAGCAGGTGCTTGCGGGCGATCGAGGTCTTCTCGGCCTCGGTGTAACCGTCGAGGCTGACGAGCTCCATGCGGTCGAGCAACGGGCCGGGGATGGTGTCGGCGACGTTGGCGGTCGCGAGGAACACGACGTCGGAGAGGTCGAGGTCCAGGTCGAGGTAGTGGTCGCGGAACGTGTGGTTCTGCGCCGGGTCCAGCACCTCGAGCAGGGCCGCCGCGGGGTCACCGCGGAAGTCCGAGCCGACCTTGTCGATCTCGTCGAGCAGGACGACCGGGTTCATGGAGCCGGCCTCCTTGATGGCCCGGACGATGCGACCGGGCAGCGCACCGACGTACGTGCGCCGGTGACCACGGATCTCGGCCTCGTCCCGCACCCCGCCGAGGGCGACGCGCACGAAGTTGCGGCCGAGGGCCCGCGCGACCGACTCCCCCATGGAGGTCTTGCCGACGCCGGGAGGGCCGATCAGGGCGAGCACGGCACCACTGCCGCGTCCGCCGACGACCTCGAGGCCACGCTCGGCGCGGCGGGCGCGCACGGCGAGGTACTCGACGATCCGGTCCTTGACGTCCTCGAGGCCCTCGTGGTCGGCGTCGAGGATCTCGCGTGCGCCGAGCAGGTCGTGGGTGTCCTCGGTGCGGGTGCTCCACGGGAGCTCGAGCACGGTGTCGAGCCAGGTGCGGATCCAGCCGGACTCGGGGCTCTGGTCGCTGCTGCGCTCGAGCCGGTCGACCTCGCGCAGGGCGGCGGTCATCACGGCCTCGGGCAGCTCGGCGGCCTCGACCTTGGCGCGGTAGTCGTCACTGCCGTCGGGCTCGGACTCGCCCAGCTCCTTGCGGATGGCGGCGAGTTGCTGACGCAGCAGGAACTCGCGCTGGGTCTTGTCCATGCCCTCGCGGACGTCGTCGCGGATGCGCTCGGCGACGTCGAGCTCGGCGAGGTGCTCACGGGTCCAGGTCAGCGCCTTGGACAGCCGCTCGGCGACGTCGGTCGTCTCGAGCAGCTCCCGCTTCTTCTCGTCCGAGAGGTAGCTGGCGTAGCCCGACATGTCGGCGATCGCCGACGGGTCGGTCATGGCCTGGACGTTGTCGATGATCTGCCAGGCGTTGCGGCGCTGGAGCACCGACACGACGACCGTCTTGTACTCGGCGGCGAGCTCGCGCTCCTTGCCCGTGGGCTCGTGCGGTGCGACGACCTCGACCTCGACCCAGAGGGCCGCGCCGGGGCCGGTGGTGCCGGCGCCGATCCGGGCGCGCTCGGTGGCGCGGACGACGGCTCCGCGGGCGCCTCCGGGGAGACGGCCGATCTGCTCGATCTCCGCGACGACGCCGACGGCGGCGTGACGGTCGGGCAGGCGGGGGGTGAGCAGGAGCCGCTCGTCGCCGGCGGCGCGGGCGGCGTCGACCGCGGCCTGGGCCGCGTCGTCGAGTTCGATGGGGACGACCATGCCGGGCAGCACGACCTGGTCGGTCAGCGCCAGCACCGGCAGGGTGAGGGTTTCAGCCATGCTCGTCTTCTCTCGTGAGTTGAGTGCTAACGGCTCAACCTCACGACCCCCCACCTCATTCCGGAGGCCGCCTCCGCGTCGCCTCCCCGGCTGCACGCGTGTCGTCCCGACCCAGCAGAATCGGGGGCTGCCGCTGTTGCCGACAGCTCCCGCCGTTCTCTCACGGCGGACAGCACGACGCCCGGCCACCGGCACGTGGCCTCGACTCGACGCCCGGCCGCGGGGGTCTCGGCCGGGCGTCGGGACGGGTCGGGTCAGCCGAGCGGGCTGAAGGCGCGGGTGCCGGTGGCGAGTTGGAGGCCGGTGATGCCGGAGTGGGCCCCCGCGTAGCTCAGCTCCTTGCGCAGGTTCCCCACGCCGTTCGACGCCGGGAGCGGCGCGAGGGCGAGGGTCGAGAGGACCCCGAAGGCGTTGCCGTCGGAGTCGAGGAACCCCGAACCGGAGTCGCCGGGGACGCCGGGGCTGACGGTGTAGAGCGAGGTCGACCAGCCGCCACCGGAGTCGCCGAGGCTCGTACCGACCTTGGGCGACAACACCGAGAAGCCGGCCCGCAGCGAGGAGTTGCCGTAGGTGTGGATCGTGTCGCCCGCCGTGGTGCCGGTGCCGAGGCCGTCCGGGCCACCGTAGAACGGGACGGTGGGGTTGACCCCGCTGACGTCCGCGGCGTCGACCTCGACCAGCGCGAAGTCGTTGTAGGCGCAGGTGTCGGCGTCGGTCTCGCCTCGGGTCGCCATCGTGGCCCACGAGGAGTAGGCGAGGGTCCCGCCGCCGAGACGGGTGCCCTCACTCACGAGGGACCCGCCCGCGCGGAAGCTCACCGGCGTGCCCAGCGGGAGCGACGGCGTGACGCAGCCGTCGGTGTCGGTCGACTCCCCCGTTCCGGCGCAGTGGGCGGCGTAGCCGAGGTACACCGCGCCGGCGGCATCGGTGAACACGAAGTTGGTCGTGCACTGCGCGCCCGCGGTGTAGGCCATGACCCCCGGGTGCAGGGTCGCGGTGGCTTCCGGGGCGAAGGTCGGTCCGGCGGTGGCCGCGGGTGCCGCGGCGAACGCCGCGGCGCCGAGCCCCGCCACGGTGGCCGCGACGACGGCGAGCGATCGGGTGCGGGTCGAGCGGGCCATGATGTCCCTCCGGCAGGTGACGATGTGCCCGTTCAACGAGGAATGTCCGAATCAGTCACGTGCCGGACGCTGACCAGATCCAGATCCGGATCCGGATCCGCACCGGCGTCCGGTGGGCCGGCGACGCCCGATCGCGCAGCGGCCGACCCACCGGGCGTGACTCAGGTGCCCTGACCGCGGCCGGTCTCCTCCTGGAGTCGGTCGATCTCCTTGCTGGCCTCGGCCTTGGTGAGGTCCTCGGGGACTTCCTCGCCGGCCTCCTGGGCCAGCGTGCCGAGGTAACTCTGCTGCGGCCCGGTGGCCGGTTCCTCGCCCGTGACCCACTCATCGGGGTCGCGCTGGGCGTTACGGGTGACGTCGTCCTTCGCTGCCATGACTCCGGCCTACCCGCTTCACGCCCGTGTCGAACACCTGTTCGGGAGCTTCGTCAGAGGGCGAGCAGGCCGCTGATCTTCCAGTCCGACCCCTGTTTGACGGCCGTGACCTGGATCTGCGCCGCGGAGGTCGAGGTGGCCTGGTCGCTCGCGCGGGTCGACTTCTGGTCGAGGAACACCAGCAGGTCGGCCTCGTCGGCGGTGAGGTTCGAGACACCGGCGACGCGGGTGGTCGCGACCAGCGTGAGCTTCTGGCCGTCGGCCTTGCTCTGCAACGCCGTGAACAACGTCCGGTACTGGGTCGAGGCGTCCCCGACCAGCAGTTGCGCCGCGGCCTGCTCGCTCGCGGCGGGCTTCGTGTAGTCGTAGCTGAGCACCTGGTCGAGGGCCTGACTGACCTGCCCGATCACCTGGGTGGTCTCGGCCTGGTCGGTGAGGGCCCGGTTCGACGTGTCCCCGCCGGCCCCACCGCCGGACTTCGTGAGCAGGACGATCCCGGCCGCGACGAGCAGCAGCCCGACCAGGGTGATGAGCCCCGGCACGAGGGCGCGACGCGCGGTCACGTGACGTTCACCGGCACCTGCTGCACCGCGCCGATCTTCCAGACGTCGCCGACACGGGTCATGGTCAGGGAGAACCGGTTGCGCTTCGAGGTCGCCTGCCCGGTCGCGGGTCGGACGTCGATCTGGATGCTGGTGATGACCGTCGCCCCGCCGTTCGCCGGGTCGACCTGGGTGACGGCGGCAGCGAGCACCGACGCGGTCGTGACCGACTTCGACTGGGCGATGGCCGCCTTGTCGGCGTCGCTGACGGTGGCGAGCTGATCGTGCAAGGTGCCGGTGGTCGCGCCGAGCCAGCGTTGCAGCCCGCCGTCGACGTCGCGGTAGTCGAGCGTGTTGAGGACGACGATCTCCTGCCGGGCGGCCAGCAGCGCGGCGTCGCGGGCGGCCGCCGGTGAGGTCGTGCGGTCGTCCTGCGCGTTCGCGTGGACGACGGCCGCGACGACCACGAACACCACGGCCAGCAGCGCGAACGCCGTCGCCAGCACGGTCGCCCGGCGCGGCCGGCGCCGGGCCCGCGTCGGCGCCCCGCCCTGATCGTCGGCACCGTCATCGTCGGCATCGCCGGCATCGTCGGCCTCGTCGCCGTCCGCACTCGTGTCGTCGGCGTCGGCGTCACCGGCCGCGGTGTCGTCCGAGCCGGTGACGGGAAGCTCGACGTCGCCGACGTCGTCGGGTTCCTCGACGGTCGCGGGCTTGGTCAGCGCGACCGCGGTGGGCGGTGCGAGGTCGGCCGGCGGGGTGTCGAGCGGGTCGTCGTCGACCGGTGCCGGCGGGGCGGCGGCCTGGCCGCGGGCGAGCCTGACCGCCCGCGCGGCCCGGCGGGCGTCGCTGCGGGCGCGGTCGGAGGAGTCCTGGGTCACGGTCATGCCAATTTACCGGTCAGTTGCCGGCGGGTGAGTCGACGGCGTGCTGGCTGCCGCGGACGTCGGTGCCGGACGACGCCGGAGCCGTGCAGCCCGCGGCGGTGTTGAACGGGGAACCCGGGCTGGTGTCCAGGCCGCCACGGCGCGGCGTCGACTCGTAGCCCGACGTGCAGGGCAGCGGGTCGAAGAACGTCAACCCCAGCCCGGTGTTGATGCCGGAGCCGGTGATGGTCTTCGACCCGATGCTGATCGCCTGCGGCAACTGCACCAGCAGCCCCTGCAGGCCGCCGAGGTTGGCGTTGGTGATCTGCGCGCCGGTGAGCAGGTTGCCCAGCAGCGTGCCGAGTTGCGGACCGACCGAGTCGATCAACGTGGTCACCTGGTTGGCCGCGAGCGGTGCGGCGGCGATGAGCGCGCGCAGGTCGGAGTCCGACGACGCCAAGGTCGACGCGATGTCGCGCAGGTTCGCACTGAACTGCGCGATCTGGGCCGACGCCGCCTGCTGGGTCTTGAGCACCGTCGCCGAGGTGTCGATGAGGGTCGCGGTCGCCGGGAAGTTGACGTCGGCGGTGGTGAGGAACGCGCTCTGGCTGTCGAGCAACGCCTGCAGCGACGGGCCCAACCCGTTGAAGGCGTCGCCGAGTTCGCTGACGGTGGTCTGCAGCGAGGTGATCGGGACCGACGACACGAAGCTGTCCAGGCCGGCGAGCAGTTGGTCGGAGGTCGGCGGCCGCGCGGTGCGGTCGGAGCTGATCACCGAGCCCGCGGTGAGGAACGGTCCGCTGTCGGTCTGCGGCCGGAGGTCGACGTACTGCTCGCCGATGACCGACCGGTTGGCGACGACCGCCTGCACGTTCGAGGGGATGTCGGGCGCGGACGACCGGATGTCGAGGTCCACCTCGATGCCGCTGGCGGTGAGGCGCATGTCGCCGACCCGACCGACCGGGACGCCGCGGTACGTGACCTCGGCGTTCGGGAAGATGCCGCCGGAGTCGGGCATCTCGACCTTGGCGGTGTAGTCGCCGGAACCGACCAGGGACCCGGCCCCGACGTAGCGGACGGCGATGTAGCTGATGAACAGCAGCGCCAGCACTACGAACACCGTGAGCTGGATGCGCACCTTGCGGGTGACGATCACGAGCCACCCCCACGGGTCGACGCGGTCGGTGGCGCGGACTCCGACGTGCTCCCGGACGGGTTGCCCGACGGCGACCCGGCTGGCGTGCTCGAGCCGGACCCGGACGGCGTCCCCGACGCCGAGCCCGACGGCGAACCGGACGCCGACCCGGACGCCGACGCGGTCGGCGAGGTGGTGACGACGGTCGACGACGGCAACCCCGGCGACGCCGAACTGGTCGAGGGCAACAGCGACGGCGGCGGGTCGACCGGCGTGGTGCCGAGCGTGGTCGCGTCCGGGCTGGTGGGCAGGCCGCCGCTGCTGGCACCGGGAGCCGTCGCCGGGTCGGAGACGGCGTCGATGTCGCTCTGGGTGGTGTTGAGGTTGAGGACGATGAACCCGCTGAAGTAGTCGCCCTTGATGGCCTGCAGCACGGTGTCGGGGAACGGGTAGGTGAGCAGCACCTGCAGCGACTGCGGAAACGCCGACCCTGCGGCCGCGAGCTGGCCCAGGATCGGCGCCAGCTGGTTCAGGTCGGCGACGATGTCGTCCTGGCTGGCGTCGAGGGTGTCGACCGAGACGGTCGAGAGCCGGTTCAGCGAGTCCAGGAGCCCGACGAACTGACCGCGTTGCTTGGCCAGGACCTTCAGGCCCGGGGCGATGTCGTCGAGCACGGCTGCGATCTGGGTGGAGTCCAGCCGCAGGTTCGTGGCGAGCAGGTTCACCGAGTCCAACGCGCGCGTGATCGACGTCTTGCGGGCGTCGAGCTGCGTGACCGTGGCGTCGAGACGCTCGAGCAGGTTGCGGAAGTCGGCGTCGCGGCCGTCGGTCGCCTTGTTCAGCTCGCCGGTGATGGTCTGGATCTGCTCCAACCCGCCGCCGTTGAGCAACAACGACAACGCTCCGAACACCTGCTCGACCTGCACTCCCTCCGAGGTGCGGCTCACCGGGATGACGTCGCCGCCGTGCAGGGTGCCGCTCGCGACGTCGTCGACGGGCCGTGCGAGGTCGACGTACTTCTCCCCCAGCAGGCTGGTCTGCTGGATGCTCGCGATCGCGTTGCCCGGCAGGGAGACGTCGCCGTTGACCTGCACGGTGACCACGGCGGTCCGGCCGTCGGGGCCGAGGGCGATCTTCGTGACGCGCCCGACCGGCACGTTCCCCACCTTGACCGCGGACTGCGGGACGAGGTCGAGCACGTCGGAGAACTGGACGGTCACCTCGTAGGGGTGGTCGCCGAGGTCGGCACCGCCCGGTAGCGGGACGTCGTAGAGCCCGGTGCTGAACACGCCGGTGCAGCCGGTCAGCGAGAAGGTCGCGGCGACCGCCGCGGCCGCGGCCGCGAGCCGGCGGCGGGTTCGGGTCGCGATGCGGTTCACGACGTCGCCCCCGCGCTCGGCAGCAGCAACGGCGGGGCATCGGCCGGGTCGGCGGCCGAGGTCACCACGCCACTCGACGACACCGACGACGGCGACGAGGCGTTCGGCGAGACCGCGTCCACCGCGGTCCACAGGGACAACTCGTTGAGGTTGCCGCGGCCGACCAGCAGGTTCCGGTTCGGGTCGTAGGTGTTGATGAGGTTCTGCACCAGCAGCGGTGCCGACGACAACGCCTGCTCGAGCGAGTCACGTTCGGACACCAGCACCTGCGTGATCTGCGACAGCTTGTCGACGTCGGCGGTGAGGGTCTCGCGGTTGTCGGCGATGAAGCCCTGCACGGTGGTCAACGCCGCCGACAACTGCTGCAAGGCCGCGGCGAACGTCTGCCGGTCGTCGGCGAGGGTCTGGCTCACGCTGGCCAGGCGCTGGTTGAGCCCGGCCACCGACTGGTCGTTGCGCTGCAGCATCGTCGTGAACTGCGAGAGGTTGTCGATGCTCGCGAACAGGTTGTTGCGGTTGGACGACAGCGTGCCGCTCGCGGCGGAGAACTGGGTCAGCGCCTCGTTCAACGCCCGGCCGTTGCCGCCGAGGTTCGCCGCGCTCGTGTCCAGCAGGTCCGACAACGCCCCGTTGGCGTTGGCCCCGTTCGGGCCCAGGGCGTCGGTCAGCGACAGCACACTCGAGTAGATCTGGTCGAGTTCGACGGGGGTCGCCGTGCGGTCGAGCGGGATCTCGGCGTCGGCGGCGAGCTTCGGACCCGACGTCCACACCTTGGTCAGTTGCACGTAGCGGTCACTGACCAGGCTCGGCGAGAAGATGACGGCCTCGGTGTCGGGCTGCGCCGCGTACCCGCTGTCGAGGTGCGCCTTGACGAGCACACCGGTGCCCTGTGGCTCGATCGAGTCGACCTGGCCGACCTTGACGCCGAGCATCCGGACGTCGGACCCGGGGTAGACGCCGACGGTGCCGGCGAAGGTCGCGGAGAACGGCGTCCGGCCGTGGTCGCCCGAGAGGTACCAGATCAGCGCGGTCATCCCGAGCACGACAACCACCGCGACGGCGATCGCGGTGGCCACGACGCCGCGGTGCCCCGTGGCGGTGCCGTTGCGGCTCACGACCCACCCCCCGGCTCCGGGGCGCAGTTGCGCTGCAGGGTGGAGTCGAGGACCGGGGTGGGGACCTGCGTCGTGCTGCCGCCCGAGCCCGTGACGGGTCGGGTGCCGTCGAACAGCCCGCAGATGTAGGTGTCGAGCCACCGACCGTTGCCCACGGCATCGTTGAGCTGCGAGTAGTACGGGCCCAGCAGCTGCAACGCCTTCTCCAGGTTCGCCTGGTTGGTCTTCAGCACGTCGGTGACGGTGGACAGGCTGGCCAGGGCCGGCCCGAGCGTGGCCTGGTTGTCGGAGACCAGTCCGGTCAACTGCTGCGAGAGCCGGACCGTGCCCTGGAACAGCGCGGTGACGGCGTTGCTGCGCGCCTGCAACTCGGTCAGCAGGAGGTCGCCGTCCTTGATGAGCGAGGCGATCTGACTGTTGCTGTCGACAACGGTCGCGGTGACCTTGCGGGTGTTGGCCAGCAGCTTGGTGAGCTCGGTGTCGCGCGAGGAGATGCTGCGGGACAGGTCGGTGAGGCCCGACAACGTCGCCCGCACGGTGTCGGGGGTGTCGGCGAAGGCCTGCGAGAGTGCTTCGAAGCTCTTCCCGAGCTGGTCGGTGTCGATCTGGGTGATCGTGCTGGAGAACTGCTGGAAGGCGTTGGTGACGTCGAAGGGCGCGTCGGTGCGCTCGAGCGGGATCGTCGCCGAGGTCGAGAGCTGCTCCGTGCCGATCGGTGTGATCGCGAGGTACTTGGCGCCGAGCAGGGTCTGGATGCGGATGGCGGCGCGACTCTGGTCGCCCATCCACGCGTTCTTCACCCGGAACCGGACCTCGACGTGGCCGTCGACCAGGGCGATCCCGCTCACCGTGCCGACGCTGACGCCGGCGACCGTGACGTCGTCACCCGATCGCAGCCCCGCGGCCTCGGTGAACTCCGCGGTGTACGTGGGGCCGTCACCGACGACCGGGAGGTTGCGGGAGTTGAAGATCCCGAAGCCGATGACGAGCAGGACGACGATGCCGACGACCGCGATGGTCACGGGGTTGCGTTCGGCGAAGCTCTTCATCGGAGAGCGACGCCGGGTCGACGAGGCGGTCACGAGCCGCACCTCGGAGCCGGGTTCTCGATCCCACTGTCGCCGTAGTAGCCCGGGATCGTCGGCCACGCGCCGCCGGCCGGCTGGATCGAGCAGACGTACACGTTGACCCACGAGCCGTACGAGACGGTTCGGCCGATGGCGTCGAGCTTGGACGGCAGGTTCTGCAGGAACGTCCCGAGCACCGGCGTCTGGGCCGCGAGGTTCGACGACAGCGCGCCGAGGGAGTCGATGGAGCGCTGCAGACCGGGGCGGCCGGCCTGGAGGAAGCCCGACACGGTGTCGGTGAGCCCGGCGATGCCCTGCACCGCCGAGCCGATCGACGCCCGGTCGGCCGCGAGGCCCGACACCAGCTGCTGCAGGGTCGACACGGTCCGGCGCAGCTCGCCGGTGCGGGCGTTGACGACGTCGAGGACCGCGTTGAGGTTGTCGACGACCTGGCCGATGACGGCGTCCTTGTCGGCCAGGGTGCTCGTGAGCGAGGCGGTCGAGGTGAGCAGGGAGTCGACCGTGCCGCCCTCACCCTGGAAGATCTGGATGATCTGGAAGGACAGGTCGTTGACCTGCCCCGGGTCGAGCGCCTTGAACAGCGGTTGGAACCCGTCGAACAAGGTCGTGAGGTCCAGCGCCGGTTGGGTGCGGTCGGTGGGCAGCACCCTGCTGTCGGGCCAGCGGTCGTCCAGCGAGCCGTCGCCCTGCACGAGCGCCACGTACCGCTGGCCGACGAGGTTCCGGTAGCGGATCGCCGCGGTGACGGTCGAGGCGAGCGGGACGTCGGTCGACAGCGACATCGTCACCTCCGCCTGGGTGCGGTCGACGATGGAGATCGCCTTCACCGTGCCCACGCGCACACCGGCCATGCGGACGTCGTCACCCGCCTGCAGCCGGGTCACGTCGGTGAACTCGGCCCGGACGGTGCGGTCGCCGCCGCCGGTCTGCGAGATGGTCGCGAGCAGGACGAGGGTCGCGAGGACCGTGACGACGACGAACACGAGGCTCTTGACCAGCGTCGGCCACAGCGGGGCGCGGTTCACGAGCCCGCCCCCGTCAGCTCGATCTGCGTGCCGCGGAGCACCGGTCCGAGCAGCAGGCTCCCCCACCGCGGGAAGTCGGCTGGGGCGACGCCCACGGTCGGGCCGACGAGTTCGGCGATGACCTGGTTCTCGGCGGGGCTGTTCGCGACCCCCAGACCGGCACCCGCGCCGTCGGAGCCCGCGCTGGCGAGGTAGGACCGCACGGTGGGCGAGAGGGTCGCGAGGTCGATGCCCGCGGCCGCCACGGCGGCGCCCGGGGTGGTGGGCGTGGCGGCCGCCCCCAGCGCCGTGCCGGTCACGCCCACCGGCGGGACGTAGGGGCACGACGGGCCGCCCGGCGGCACCGCCCCGGTGGGGCTGTCCACGCCCGGCACGTACTTCGCGGTGCCGGGGACGACCCGCAGCGTGACCTTCAGGCCGGGAGTCGACGTCCCTGCGCCCAGCGCCTGGTTCGCGACCGGGACGAAGTCGCGCAGCGCGGTCGCGATGCACGGGAACTCGCTGGAGTAGGCGGCGAGGACCTTCAGCGTCGGCAGACTCCGGTTCGACAGCGCGATGATCGTCTTCTGGTTGGTGTCGACGAAGCCGGTGGTGGTGTCGCCGAAGGTGGTGACGTCGGAGAACAGGGTCGCCAGCTGGTCCTTCTGCTGCGCGACGGTCTGGCTCGTGGTGGTGAAGTCGGTCAGGGCGTCGACGAGGTCGGGCGCGGCCTTCGCGTAGGTGGTGGCGACGTCGGCGAACGCGTCGAGGTCGGCGGTGAGTTGCGGGACCTTGGGCGTGAACTTCTGCAGGTAGTCGACGACCGTCGTCACGGTCGTGCCGAGTTCCTCACCCCGGCCGCGCAGCGTCTGCGCGATCGTGCCGAGCACGGTGGCGAGATCGGCGGGGCGGATCGCCTGCAGCACCGGCAGCAGCCGGTCGAACACCCGCTGGATCTCGACGCCCTCGGCCGAACTGTCCTGTCGGATGGTGTCGCCGTCGGACAGGGGATCGCCGTCCGCGGTGTCACCGGTGGGGTCGACGATGCTGACGTACCGCTCGCCGAAGAGCGTCTTGGGCAGCAGCCGGACGGTCACGGCGGCGGGGATCTCCTTCGCCAGGTCGGGGTTCAGCGACAACTCCAACCGCGCGCCACGGCCGTCGCTCGTGACCCCGGTGACCTCACCGAGCTGGATGCCCCGGACCTTGACGTCCGAACCGGTCTGCAGCGACGTGCCGATGTCGTCGACCAGGGCGGTGACCTTGATGTCGCCGCTGAACGCGCGGTTGTAGACCGCGATCGACAACGCGACGAGCGACGCGACCAGCAGCAGGTACAGCAGACCCACCGTCGCGTTGCGCAGCGTCTTGGCCGGGAACATCAGCCGGCGATCCGCACCGTGGTGGACGTTCCCCACAGGGCCAGGGACAGGAAGAAGTCGACGACGTTCACGGTGACGATCGCGGTGCGCACGGCCCGCCCGACGGCGAGGCCGACGCCCGCCGGACCGCCCGACGCCGTGTACCCGTAGTAGCAGTGGATCAGGATGATGATCAACGCGAAGACCATCACCTTGAGGAACGACAGCAGGATGTCGGTGGGTGGCAGGAACAACGAGAAGTAGTGGTCGTAGGTCCCCGCCGACTGGCCGTAGAACGTCACCGTCACCAGGCGCGACCCGAGGTAGCTGGTCAGCAGCCCGATGGCGTAGAGCGGGATGACCGCGACCGTGCCCGCGATGACCCGGGCCGTCACCAGGTACGGCATGGACCGCACGGCCATGACCTCGAGGGCGTCGATCTCCTCGTTGATGCGCATCGCACCGAGCTGGGCGGTGAACCCGCAGCCGACCGTCGCCGACAGTGCGAGCGCTGCGACGAGTGGGGCGATCTCGCGGGTGTTGAAGTACGCGGAGATGAAGCCGGTGAGCGTGGACGTGCCGAGCTGGTCCAGCGCCGAGTAGCCCTGCAACCCGACGACGGTGCCCGTGAACAACGACAGGCTCACCATCACGCCGATCGTGCCGCCGATGACCGCGAGCGCGCCGGAACCGAAGCCGACCTCGGCCAGCAGGCGCAGCACCTCACGCGGGTAACGCCGCAGCGAGCGCGGGATCGAGGCGATGGCCTGCAGGTGGAAGATCAGCTGGCCGCCGAGGTCGGCGAGGGTGCCGACCGGCTTGCGGATGACACGCACGCCGGTGCGGCCGATGACTCCTGACGGTGTGGCCATGTCGCCCTCAGATGCCCTTGCTCGGGAACAGCTGCAGGTAGATGGTCGTGATGACGAGGTTCATGAAGAAGAGGAGGATGAACGTGATGACGACCGACTGGTTGACGGCGTCACCCACTCCCTTCGGACCCGGTCGCGGGTTGAGCCCGCGGTAGCTCGCCACGACGGCGGCGATGAACCCGAAGACGGCGGCCTTGATCTCGCCGACCCAGAGGTCCGACGGGCGGGCGAGGGCCGAGAAGCTCGCGAGGTAGGCGCCGGGCGTGCCGCCCTGGACCAGCACGTTGAACACGTAGCCGCCGACCACGCCGACGACCGAGATCATCCCGTTGAACAACACCGACACCAACACGCAGCCGATCACCCGCGGCACGACCAGACGCTGGACCGGTGAGATGCCGAGGACCGACATGGCGTCGATCTCGTCGCGGATGGTGCGGGCGCCGAGGTCGGCGCAGATCGCGGTGCCGGCGGCGCCCGCGATCATCAGCGCGACCACGATCGGGCTCGCCTGCTGCACGATCGCGAGCACGCTCGCCGCGCCCGTGAAGCTCTGGGCCCCGATCTGGACGGTGAGTTCACCCAGCAGCAGCGCGATGGTGGCGCCGAACGGGATGGCGATGAGCGCGGCCGGGAGGATCGAGACACTCGTGATGAACCAGAACTGTTCGGCCAGTTCGCGCCACTGGAACGGGCGTCGGACCGAGAGCCGGACGACGTCGAGGGCGAGGGCGAACAACTGCCCGATCTGCTGCAGCCCACGCACCGGCCAGGAAGGGCGGCGGTAGTCGACGTGGCCGGGCGGGTTGGGCGGCGGCACCTGCCAGACGGGTGGCGTGTTCCAGGGATCGGCGCCCACCGCCACCAGGCTCCACTCCTTCGTGGTTCGACGCGCGGCAGACCCCCGGGCCCACCAGGGACCGGATCGCGCGGAGGAGGTGGAGCATGGATGACGGGCGCACCGCTGTGCAAGCGAGGGTCACGGCGTGGCGACGATTTCGTGCGTGGGGTCGCCAGTGTGCGCTGATTGTTCGTATCGTGATCCGAAATCCGCCGGCGACCTCGCCCGAAGTCGTACCGGTGGTCCGAGTCAGCGGCGACGATCGGGAACGGCGGGGACCACGTGACGGCAACCAGAGGGGGTACGCACACCCCGCGCACCCCGCACGCCGTCCACCCGCCGGGACCACGGCGCCCGATCGCGCCCGCGCCCCAGATCCCCGACCGGCTCACGACCGTCGAGTGGCCGACGCTGCCCCGGCGCTGGACCGCGACCATCCTGCCGGCCGAACTGCCCAGCCTCACCCGCGAGATCGTCACCGCGATCCGGACCGAGATCCCCGAGTACCGCCGCGCGATGGACGGCGTGCTCGGCCGTTCCACCCGCCGCGGTGTCGAGCAGGCCCTCGCCGCGTTCCTGCTGCAGGTGGTCTCCGGGCGCACCACCGCCGAGCACGACGACGTCTTCCGCTCCCTGGGCCGGATGGAGGCCCTCGAGGGGCGTCCGCACGACGTCCTGCAGGCGGCCTACCGGGTCGGCTCGATGGTGGCGTGGCGGCGCATCACGGCGTTGCAGGAGCGTGCCCCTCTCCCACCCGACACCGTCGCCCGGCTCGCGGCCGCCCTGTTCGCGTTCATCGACCGGTTGGCCGGTCTCTCGGCGCAGGGTTACCAGGAAGCCCAACTGACCAAGGCCTCCCAGGCCGAACGGTTGCGCGTGCGGCTCGCGAAGATGCTGCTCGACCAACCGGCGACGTCACCGGAGGGCATCGAGTCACTCGCCGACCGGATCGGCTGGGAACTGCCCGACCGGGTGCAGGTCGTCGAACTGCGCGACGCCGGACATCTCGACGTCGACCTCACGGCCGTCTTCGGCTACGCGGTGCTCAGCTACACCGTCGAGAGCACGCCCGTGCTCATCGCGCCCGCCCCGCTCGACGACGCCGTGGTGGCCACGCTGAACTCCCTGCCGCCCGACGTGCGCGTGCTGATCGGTCCACCCCTGCCGCTCGTCGAGGCACCGCGATCGTTGCAGTGGGCACAGTTGGCCGACCGACTGCGGCTCTCGGACGTCATCCCGGACGACGACGTCCTGCACGCCGAGGAACACCTGCCGACCCTGCTCGTGATGGCGCAGCCGGCCATCGCCGACCTGCTGGTCGCGCGGCGACTCGGTCCGCTGATGACGTTGTCCGCGCCCAAGCGACTGAAGTACGCGCGCCTGCTCTCGGCGTGGCTCGAACGAGGCGGCAGCCAGGCCGACGTCGCCGACTCCCTCGGCCTGCACCGGCAGACCGCGCACTACCAGTTCGCGCGCCTCACCGAGATGTTCGGGCCCTGCCTCCAGGACCGTGACGCACGGGTGGAGATGGCGCTCGCGCTCCGAGCGGTCATGCCGAACTGGGAATCGGTCGACGGAATCGAGGGACGAGCCGGCTGAGGCTCAGCGTCCACTCGGGGGGTTGAGCTTCGGTGGGGGCGGCTTCTCGCAGGTCGGCAGTGTCGTGTCGAACGGTGCACATCCGTCCGAGCGACTCGGATCCCACTGGCCCAGAGCGCCCTGCTGCAGGCGGAGCAGGTTGTTCGGACCGGAGACCGTTCCGGTGAGCAGCGGCGAGACGTCCTGCCCACCGTCGGTGCAGCCCGCGAAGGCCGGGACGTCGAACGCGCCCTCGAGCAGCCCACCGGTGAACACGTTGTAGGTGTTCTTGCCCTGGAGCCGCAGATCGATCGGCCTCACGATCCGACAGGCGGGTCCGACGTCGAGCGGGACGCCGTCGACGGACACGTTGTCGACCCGGAGGTCGAGCTGACCGGTGACCTCGGCGGTGGTGGTGTTCGGGATGACGTCGAGAGCGTCGAGGTGCACGTTGATGGGCTTGTAGAGCCCGGCGTCGTTCTTGACCTGGCTGAGGTGGAGGTCGACCCTGACCGGGAGCGCCCCGAATCCGAGGGTCGTCACGGTCTGCACCGGGAAGATGCCGAACGTCGGCTTCGGGCCGGAGGACGAGACCACCCAGGCCGGCTGGTCGTACAGGGTCCGGGGCTTCTGCCCGCTCCCCTTCGGGGGGCGGATCCGTTGGAACGTCTCGCTGGCGTAGATCCGCTGCAACTGCAGCGGAAGCGTGACGATGGTCTTGGTCGCCTTCACGTCCGCGCGCCCGGAGAGGAAAGCCGCGCTGTCCTGGGTTCCGTGGCCGATGCCGTCGACGATCGGCCCGGTCGGGATGCACGAGCGGATGCCGTTCTGCGGCGTCGTACAGCTCTCGGGTTGCGGGGGCGCCGCCTGCGCGCCCGAGAGGCTCAGGCCGAGCAGCGGGATGGCGACAGCCACGGCCGCGAGGTTGCGGGCCCGGGACCGGGGCCACCGCAGCGTTCGCACGGCCCGCACGCTAGGTCCGACGAGGCGGGAGGGCAAGCGACGAGGACGCTCCGCGCGTCGCAGCGGGCCCGCTCGTACGCGCGTCGGAAGAACGCGACACGGATCCATACGGCCGTACGAGTGGATTGCGTCGACCCCCGTTCCACGGGCCAGCCCCCGCGAAATCATGGTCTTCGGCCCACGTCGGCGTTACGTTCTGCTTCCCGGAGCGTCGAGCTCCGGGTCCCTGCAGGCGTCAGAGAGGACGACCACCGCATGCCTCGTACCACCAACCGCTTCGTCAAGGTCACCGTCACGGCCGGGGCGCTGCTCGCCGTCACGGGTCTCACGGGGGCTTCGGCCTTCGCCGCCACCACCTACAAGGTCACGGCGGGCACCAAGACCTCGGGCCAGCAGGACTACACGGCCGCCACCAAGACCGGCACGACCGATGCGCCCGGCATCTACTTCAAGGACAAGACCTCCGGCCTCGAGCTCGGCTGCACCAAGGGGACCGCGGCCGGCGCCGCCAACCTCGGCGCCTCCGTGGCCGGCGCCGGTCTCGCCAGCATCTCGTCGACGACGTGGACGAGCTGCGCCGGCCCGGGCGGGATCCCCCTCACGCCGACGCAGAACGGCACCTGGAACCTCAACGCCAAGGGCAAGACCAACTCGTCCGGCGTGACCAAGGGTTCGATCAGCAACGTCAACGCCACCGTGTCGGGGCCGGGCTGCACCTTCACGGTGTCCGGTGCGGTCGACGGTTCGTACACCAACAGCACGGGCGCGTTGAAGGTCGCCACCGTCGCGGGCACCGGCAACGTCCTCAAGGTCAGCGCCGTCACCGGCTGCTTCAGCCAGATCAACAACGGCGACATCGTGATCTTCAAGGCCACGTACAAGGTCACGACCTCGTCCGGCCTGCTGAAGATCAAGAGCAACGCCTGATCGGTGGTCGGGGTCGGCGGCGGACGTCCGTCGCCGGCCCTGACCTCGTTGTCCCCCGCTGCCCGTCACCCACCTCCCTCCCGTTTCCGAGGGGAAGTTCCCATGCCACGTCTGTTCTCGCCGCGTCTGCTCGCGCCGGCCGCGGTGACCGCCTTGCTCGTCGGTGCTGTCGCCACACCTGCTCACGCTGCCGACGACGCCTCCGCCACCTTCCAGTACGACGCCTCCGGCACCGCGACCGTGGCCAAGACGGGCTCGGTCGTGCAACTCGGCCCGTCGACGCTGACCGTCCACCTCGCGTCCGACGGGACCTTCACCGGGTCCCTGCCGTTCGCACCGGCCTCGACCTCGTTCAAGATCATCGGTCTGGTCCCGGTCTCGGCGACGGTCACGTACGTGCCGGTCGGAGACGTCATCGGCAAGCTCGGCAAGCCACCGAAGACACGGGTCACGAGCAGCGCGAGCTACTACCTGCGCCTGTCCGACGTGAAGACGGCCGGCATCCCGACACCGGTCGGCAACGCCTGCCAGACTGCGGCTCCGGTGACGATCCCGATCGCCACCCCGAAGGGCCAGAAGTTCAACATCAGCAAGGGCGGAACCCTGACCGGCTCGTTCACCATCGGACAGTTCGCGAACTGCGGTCTCACCACGTTGCTCATCAACTCGCTCATCCCAGGCGCGGGCAACACCACGACCGTCACGTTGTCGAACGGTCGTTTCATCCCGTAGTACGTCGCCTGACAGCACGACCGAGCCCCACCGCGTCCACCGCGGTGGGGCTTCGTCGTGTGCGTCCTCCGTGCCTGGCCGGGAGGTCAGACCGGCCGGGACGGGTCCGGGCCCGCCGGCCGCGCCGGACCTTGGTCGGTCGGACGCGCGGTCGGACGCGCGGGGGTGTCGTCGTCATCGCGCAGGGCGTCACCGAGCACCTGCTTGACCGCCGCGCGCAGGTCGGAGTCGGCGGCCGCCTCCTCGGCCTCCGCCGCCTCCTCGGGCGGCTGGGGGCCGATCGCCGCGGCGAGCAGTTGGGCGTTGGGGATGTTGAGCGGGCCGTACGAGGTCAACAGCACCGTGTAGGTGAGCCCGACGCTGACCACGACGCCGTCGTGCGGACCGCCGAGGCCGCCCGCGTTGACCCGGATCGCCTCCCCCGGGACGTACGGGCGGCTGAACAGCAGCACGAGCCCGGCGAAGATGTTCCCGAGCGCCTGCTGCGCGGCGATGCCGATGACCACACCGGTGAGCGCCCCGCCGACGAGCAGGTTCCCGAGCCGGACGTCGATGATCCCGAGCGTCACGAGGATGACCAGCAGGTAGCCCACCAGCAGCGTCGTGACCCGGATGGCCTGGGCGGCCGTGCGTCCACCCTTGGCCGTGCTGACCCGGGACAGTTCGCTGGCGAGACTGCGCACCGCGACGATCCCGAGGACGAGGAACACGAGCGCCAGGCCGTAGCCGATGAGCTTGGTGGTCGTGGAGTCCGACGACACCGGGAACAGCGCCTGCTGCACGATCGCGGCGACGATCGCCAGCACGCCGGTGGCGATGGCGATCCGGAAGTCGGCCGGCACCTTGGCCTCGACCGTGCGCGCGGCGTCGCGCAGGGCGTCGCGCTGGTCGCCGCGGCGGACCTTGCGTGCGAAGCGTCGCGCCAGGGGCAGTTCGTCGGTCGGCGGCGCCGGGGGCGGCACGACGCCGGACGTCGGGCCGGGCGGCACCCCGCGGCCGTACGGGTCGGGCGGGGTGGGCCCCGGACGCGGCGGCAGGGTCTCGGTCGTCGGGCCCGCGGACGTCGAGGGCGGCGCGGCCGGCGGCAGCGACGGCGGGATCGCGGGCGG
>NZ_JBTJEQ010000038.1:0-50311 GCF_054456675.1 Jatrophihabitans sp. YIM 134969 | reverse complement strand
GCGCGCGCAGCGGCTCACGCGGCGGTGCGGGCCACAGCAGCGCCGAGGCGGGGATGGCCACCGCCGCGGCGAGCGCCCACCCGGCCAGCCGGTCCGGGATGGCCGACACCGGCGCCGGCGTCGCCACCGGCAGGACGAACGCGAGCAGCAGGGAGGTCGAGGAACCGGCGAGGACCGAGCTGACCACCCCGGAGAACAGGACCGCGAACCCGACCACGGCCATGGCGAGGGCCGCGACGACCGCCCACCGCGACGCGAGGGTGCCGAGGCAGACCAGGACGGCGCCGGTGAGCGCGAGGGCGCCCATCGCCTCGAGACGTTCGCGGCGGGTACCGGTGAAGTCCGCGAACAGCAGCATCGCGAAGGAACCGAACGCCGCGAAGGTCGCGACGTCGGCGTTGCCGATCACCTCGCTGCCGATCGCGAACAGCGTCGGCATCGCGATCGCGGTCCGCGCCGCACGACGCGTCGCCCCGTACCCGGCGTCGTGACGCCCGATCCACGCCCACACCCTGTGCACGGTCAGAGACGGTATCGGGACGGGTACCCGTCCCGACATGGCCGAAGCGTGGTTCACCGGGTTGAGCGCCGCCGACCGGGAGCGGGTGCGTGCGGAGCCGCTGCCCGAGACGTCCGCCGCGATGCTCGCGACCCTCACCGACGACCGGTTCTCCGACCCGGCGTGGATCTTCGAGCGCAAGCTCGACGGCGTGCGGTGCCTCGCCCGCCGCGACGCCGACGGCGCGGTGCGGTTGACCTCGCGCAACGACAAGGACATGACCGCCACCTACCCCGAGGTCGCGGTCGCGCTGGCCGACGCGTGCGACACCGACGTGGTCGTCGACGGCGAGATCGTCGCGTTCGAGGGACGGCGCACCAGCTTCGAGCGGCTGCAGGGGCGCATCGGCATCAGCGACCCCACCGCCGCGCTGGCGACCGGGATCCCGGTCTTCTACTACGTGTACGACGTCCTGCACCTCGACGGCCGCGACGTGCGCCGGGTGCCGCAACTCGCGCGCAAGAAACTCCTCCGGGCGGCGCTGACGTGGGACGACCCGCTGCGCTTCACCACCCACCGACGGGAAGCCGGGGTCGAGATGTACGAGGCCGCCTGCCGTCGCGGGGACGAAGGCGTCATCGCCAAGCGGATCTCGGCCCCGTACACCGGCGGGCGGTCGCGGGACTGGCTGAAGTTCAAGTGCGTCCGCGACCAGGAGTTCGTGGTGGGCGGCTGGACCGATCCGAAGGGCTCCCGCGCCGACCTCGGCGCGCTGCTCGTCGGCTACCACGACGGCGACCGGTTCGCCTACGCCGGGAAGGTCGGGACGGGGTTCAGCGCGAAGGTCCTCGCCGACCTCGCGGCCGACCTGCGGCCGCTGGCCACGGACACCTCCCCGTTCGACACCGCGTCCGCCGTGCTGCGGCGCGAGCGGGACGTGCACTGGGTGCGGCCCGAACTCGTGGTGCAGATCGGGTTCGCCGAGTGGACCCGCGACGGCCTGCTGCGCCACCCCCGCTACCAGGGGCGGCGCGTCGACAAGGCCGCCGCGGACGTCGTACGCGAGACCCGCTGAGCGGACCTCACGGAACCGCTCGCCGCGGCGTTGACGGGGTGTGAGACACCATGGAGCGCACCCCACGTCCGTCCTCGACCGGGAGGCCGCGATGACGCCCGACGCGTCGACCCGCCACGCCGTCCTCGACACCACCCTCGGACCGCTCACCGCCGTGGTCGACGACGTCGGCCTGCGGGGCTTGTACTTCCCGGGGCACTGGACCCGCCCCGACCCCGCGCTCTGGGGGGAGCCGGTCGACGCCGACGCCTCCGACCTGCTTGTCGCCCTCGCGACGCAACTGGACGAGTACCTGGCGGGCTCCCGCCGGGAGTTCGACGTCCCCCTTCATCTCGTCGGCCCCGACTTCGGCCAGCGGGTGTGGGCGTCGTTGCTGCGCGTCCCGTACGGCGAGACCGTCACCTACGGCGGCCTGGCGGCCGATCTCGGTGGCACGCACGCCCGCGCGGTCGGTCGGTTCGTCGGCGGCAACCCGGTCTCGGTCCTGGTGCCCTGCCACCGGGTCGTCGGCGCCGACGGCTCGCTCACGGGCTACGCGGGTGGTCTGGACCGCAAGCGTCGGCTGCTCGAGCTCGAGGGTGCCCTCGTCACGCCGCCGGGTCTGTTCTAGGCGCGGGGGCACGCTCGGCTCGCGGGTGGGGTTGCCACGGGATGCGCGTCGGGTCTCGCTCGCCGCTGGTTGCGCTGGCGGGGTGGCGGTTCGCGTCTCGCATGGACGGGCTTCTGCGAGAGGCGCGGTGGGTTCTCACCCGCGGTCGGTTGCGCTCGCGGGTCGCAGTTGCGCTCGACAAGAACCGGCTCCTGGGAGAACCGCGGCGGGCTGCGTGCGGGCTCAGTCCCGCTCGCGCCTGGCCGCCCTCGTCTCGCAAGGACCGGCTCCTACGAGATGCGCGGTGGGTTCTCGTCCGGAGTCGGTTGCGCTCGCGGGTCGCAGTTGCGCTCGACAAGAACTGGCTCCTGGGAGAACCGCGGCGGGCTGCGTGCGGGCTCAGTCCCGCTCGTGCCTGGCCGCTCTCGTCTCGCAAGGACCGGCTCCTACGAGATGCGCGGTGGGTTCTCGTCCGGAGTCGGTTGCGCGCGCGGGTGGCGGTCTTGCTTGGCAAGGACGGGCTCCTAGGAGAAGCGCGCGCTGTCGCCGTCCGGACCAGCTTGCGCTCGCGGGTAACAGCTGCGTTTGCTCGAGAAAAGCTCGTGTTCACCGAGTGATTCTCTTGCAAACGGCTGATCGTTCGATATAGAATCGAACCATGGTTGCGGTCGACGAGATGGTTCCCTCGCTCGACCTGCTGCGCGCTCTGCTGGCACAGGATCCCACTGCTCTGGACGACGAGGAACGGGTCGCTTCGGTGGCCGGGTGGGAACGGATGATCGCGTTCTGCACCGCCCACCAGAACGACGTCATGGCCGCCGCCTACCGCGACCACGCCGCCCCCACTCACGGTGGTGAACCCGACGGGGACGCCGGCAAGTGGTGGGCGGAACAACTCGGGCTCGCTCTCGGTGTTGCGGGCACGTCGGCCTACCACCGGATGATGCAGGCGGTCACGCTGGTGGAGGCGGCGCCGGCGATCACGGCGCAGCTTCGCATCGGTGCCATCGGGGTGCACCACGCCCGGGTCGCCGCCAACACCCTGCGGGTCGTCGAACCCAATGTCTCCCGCACCGTCGACGCCGAGGTGATGGACGACCCCGGCTGGCGGACCCCGTCGCAGCTGGAACGGGCGTTGCAGGCCGCGATCATCAAGCACGACCCGGAAGGGGCGAAGGCCCGCAACCGGGCCCGACGTCGCGAACGAGACGTCCGGGTACGAGCGGAAGCCGACGGGATGTGCAGCCTCTGGGCGTTGCTGCCCGCCGAGCAAGGTCAGGCCGTCGCCAAGACCATCGACGCGCACGCTCGTTCGTTGAAAGCCCGCAACACCCCCGGCGACGACCACACCCCGCCAACTGTCGCGCCGACGCCTTGGTGGAGCTCACGCTGCGGCCGGTGCGCCCCGCCACCGTCGAACCCAGCACCGAACCCAGCGTCACGCCCAGCGCGCCCGGCAGCGACCTCGCGACCGCGCCGCGGATGCACGGGCAGCGTCCCGACATCCAGGTGGTCGTCGGCTGGACCACCCTGATGGGCCTCGATGACCTGCCCGGGTTCCTGCACGGTCACGGCGTGATCGACGCCGCCACCGTCCGGCGTATCGCTTACGACTCCTGCGCTACCTGGCGGCGGATCCTCACCGACCCGGCATCAGGTCAACTGCTGGACTACGGCCGTAAGACCTACAGCCCACCGCGGAACCTCGAAGACTTCGTGATCGCCCGCGACCAGTACTGCCGCTTCCCCACCTGCGACCGCCCCGCCGTCACCTGCGACCTGGACCACCGCCACGACTGGAACAACGGCTGCCAGACCCGCGAGCAGTGCCTCGACGCGCTCTGCCGACGTCACCACCGCCTCAAACACGAAGGCCGCTGGACCCACGAACGCGATCCCGACGACAACTCCAGCATCTGGACCGACCCCGCCGGCGGACAGCACGGCAAACCCGCCGCGAAACTCCCGATCCCCGAACCCGCGCTCGGCGACCCACCCTTCTGAGAAGGCAGTTGTCTCAGCCGCGGGCCGCCCAGCCGTCGGCGGCGCGGATGGCGACACGGATGGCGTTGTCGACGGCGGCGTCCTTGCGGGAGAGGTCGGGCTCCTCGGCCTGCCCGCGCTGGGCGACGATGCCGCACACGCAGCCTGCGGCGAAGCCGTAGACGATGCCCATCTTGAACAGGGTGCCGGCCTCCATCTCGAAGCCCAGGACCCCCAGGTGGACGTACTCGTCGATCATGCCCTGCAGCCGGCGCAGCAGGTGCGGGTTGGCTGAGGAGTCCGAGCGTTCCTGACCTTCGAAGAAGGTGTCGGCCGAGGCCATCACGCCGACGTGGTGCGGCACGTCGAGCTCACGGCCGGCGTTGCTCAGTGCAACGGTGAGGAACGGGTCGCCGACGGCGGGGAACTCCACCGGGGCGATGTCGGCCGCGGCGCCCTGGTTGGTCAGGGCCCCGGAGGCGACGATGACGTCGCCGGCGCTGATGCGGTCCTGGATGGTGCCGGCGGTGCCGATGCGGATGATGGTCCGGATCCCCACCTGCACCAGCTCGTTCACGACGATGCTCAGCGACGGCGCGCCCATGCCACTGGTCGCGCAGACCACCGGCGCGCCCCCGGGCAGCGTCGCCGCGTAGGCGTCGAGCCCCCGGTTGCGCGCCAGCACCCGGCCGTTCGAGAGGTGCGACGTGGCGATGAGCTCCGACCGGCCGGGATCGCCGCTCAGCAGGGCGATGCTGGTGCCCTCGTCGAGGTCGGCGGCCGCGAAGCCGAGGTGGTACTTGACGTCTGCGCTGCTCACCCCGCGGACTCTAGTGACCGGGTCAGAACTCCAGCAGGATGCCGAGCAGGACGACGGCCGTCACGATGACGGCGAGCAGCAACGCCACGAGGGCGGGCCACACCCGCCGGCCGAGGCGCTCGCGGCGTTGTCGCCGCCACGTCCGCCGGACCTCCGCCATCTCGCCCAGCACGATCGGGGCGGGCGCACGGGGGTCCACGATGCGGGGCGGACTCCAGTCGTCGGCCGGATCGGAAGCGTGGGTCACGCCACGCTCCGCGCCGCGTAGCCGTCGGCGACGTCGGAGACCGACACGGCGTAGGAGAACGGCGCGTTGTACGTGGCGATCGCGGCCGTCCACCCCGCGGGCGTCGCCATGTCCTGCCCGGCCACGCACAGGTACACCGCGGCCGTGAGGGCGGCGTCGTCGACGTTCGACGGGTCGGGCACACCACCGGACGCCGAGCGGCCCCACGTCACCCAGGTCGTCGGGATGAACTGCATCGGCCCGACGGCCCGGTCCCACCTGGTGTCGCCGTCGAGCACGCCGCCGTCGGTGTCGGCGATGGCGCGGTTGCCGGCGGTGCCGTCGAGCGGCGGGCCGAGGATGGTCGGGCGGGCGACGCCGTCGGCACCCACCGACGCCCCGCCGTGCCGACCGTGGTCGGACTCGATCGCGCCGATTCCCGCGAGCGTCGTCCACCCGAGGTGACAGCCGGGGTCCTCGGCGTGCAGCGTCAGCTGGGCGCTGCCGTAGGCCGTCACGACGCGGGCCGGGATCCCCGTACGCGCCGCCACGCTGTCGACCCAGGCGGCCGCCGGTCGCGGCGCACCCGGCGCACTGCTGGCGGCGACGCCGGCGGCCACACCCGTCGCCGCGACCGGCGGATCCCACACCGGGACGGACTCGACCACCGGCCGCGCGTCCGGCAACGGGGAGGACCGGGCGAGGCCCACCAGCGAGACCACGACGCCGACGACGAGCACCGCGGTGACGACCAGGCCCAGCCGGATCCCTCGGCCGGCCGACATCAGCCGAAGCGACCGTGCACGTAGTCGGCCGTGCGCGGGTCCTGCGGGTGGTCGAACATCGCGGCGGTGTCCCCGTGCTCGACGATCACGCCGGGCTTGCCCTGCTCCGCGAGGAAGAAGGCGCACTGGTCGGAGACCCGCGCGGCCTGCTGCATGTTGTGCGTGACGATGACGATCGTGACCTCGCTGGCCAACTCGACGATGGTCTGCTCGATGCGACGCGTCGAGGTCGGGTCGAGCGCCGAGCACGGCTCGTCCATGAGCAGCACCCGCGGCCGGATGGCCAGGGAGCGCGCGATGCACAGCCGCTGCTGCTGCCCGCCCGACAACGCACCGCCGGGCTCACGCAGGCGCTCACGGACCTCGCGCCAGAGACCCGCCTTCAGCAGGCAGGACTCGACCAGGTCGTCCTTCTCCGAACGGGAGGCCTTGCGTCCGGTGAGCTTGAGGCCCGCGAGCACGTTGTCGTAGATGCTCATGGCCGGGAACGGGTTCGGCTTCTGGAACACCATGCCGATCTGGGCCCGGGCCTCGGTGAGTCGACGCTTCGGGTCGTAGATGTCCTCGCCGTCGAGGCGGACCGCACCGGCGAGCGACGCCGACGGGATCAGTTCGTGCATCCGGTTGAGGATGCGCAGGAACGTCGACTTGCCACAGCCCGAAGGTCCGATGAGAGCGGTGACCTCGCCGGCCGCCATGGTCAGGCTGATGCGGTCGAGGACGAGGTGGCTGCCGAACCACGCCGAGATCGACTCGGCGTCGAGGGTGCCCGCCTGCCCCGGTGTCGGCGGGAGGGACGTCGGCTGGGGACCGAGGTCGTCGAGGAGCGTCATGCGAGAGGAGTCCTTTCCGTCCGCGTGGTCGCGGCATCGTGCGTCGGCAGCGGGGTGGTCACAGCAGGTTCGGCAGGAGCAGGACGATCCGGTTGCCGATGAGGGCGACGGCCAGCGCGACGACCGGGCCGAACGCGATCCAGGTGCGCCACCTCCCCCACCGGGTCCAGCCCCAGACCGCCAGCACGACGACCAGCACGAGTCCCTGCAGGGCGAGGATCGTCACCGGCAGCGAGTCCGGCATGGTGCCGAGCGGTTGCTCCGCGGTCGGCAGGTCGGAGGCGTAGACGACCGACGGGTCCTTCGGCGTCCCCACCAGGACGGCGTCGACCCGGAGGGTGCCGTCGGGGGCGAAGGGGAACCCGGTGGCCGTGACGAGCGTGAGACGGGACTGGCCCGCGACGACGCGGGGGGTCGGATCACCTTCGCGCCGGGTCCCGGTGACGCGGAACGTGTTGACGTCCTGGCCGGTCACGACGGTGATCGTGTCGCCGGTCCGCAACCGGTCGATGTCGCCGAACGGGCCGCCGTACGCCGCCGCGCGGCCCTGCAGGATGGACACGCCGGGCTGGCCGGGGAAGCGGGTGTCGCGTTCGTGACCCGGCCCGCGGCGCAACGCGTCGGCGGAGGTTCCCTCGACCACGACGACGTTCCGCATGCCGATGGCCGGGATGCTGATCAGCGCGACCGGGGTGCCGACCGGTGTCAGCCGACCCTCCGGATCGGTCTGGCTGACGGGGACCGTGGCGTTGGCGAGCGACTCGCGCAGCGTGGCGTAGTCACGCGACTGGCTGGCGGCGTACTGGATCTGCGTGACCACGACGATGTCCAGCACGAACAGCACGGCGACCGCGGCGAGCCAGAACGCGGAGGTCCGGACGATCCACCACGGGGAGCCCGGCAGCGGTCCCGCGAACCGGGGCTCGCGTCGGGGGCGCCGCACGACGGTCCGCCCCTCCCCTCCCGGGGTCGGCGGGCCGTCCGGAGCGGGAGCGCCGGGTCCGGGCTCGAGGGTGACGGTCAACGCAGGTGGTCCTCGCTGTGTGGGTGGGTGCGACTCACGGGTCGATCGGGGCCGGTCCGGGTGCGGCGACCGGGGTCGCCGCGCCCGGACCGGGACATCAGGTGGTGCGGTGGTGCATCAGCCGATCAGGTCGGTCACGGGAAGGCCGGGTAGCCACCGGTGATCGCGACGCCGCAGGTCTGGCCGGTCTTGTCGGTGTTGATCGCGGCGAACCCGTACTTCGCGGAGAGCGACAGCCCGGCCGTCTTGCACAGCGGGGCGGTCTTGGTGCCGGTGATGAACAGCGCCTTCAGGGGCGCCGCCGCGTTGGCGTCGACCACGTTGTAGACCGAGCGGCCGAACGGTGCCGTGTTGAAGTAGCCGGCGCTGGAGGCAGCCTTGCCGGAGGTGGCGTTCACCGTGTACACGGTCTTGCCGTTGGGCTTGCCGAGCTTCGCGCCGTCACGCAGGTTGGTCTGCACGCCGTTGATCTGGGCGACGTACTGGGCACCCGAGAACGGGATGATGTTCGCGGTCGTCGCGGTCCCGGCCGGGATCTGCCGACCGTCGTTCTCGGCGCCGACGGTCTGCACGCCGGTGCCGACCGTCGCCTCGGTCAGGCCCAGGGCGCTGAGCCAGAACGAGCGGGTGCCGGAGCCGGCCTGCGGGAGCAGACCGGTGACGGCGACACCGTTGATCTTGACCGGAGCGCTGGCCGAGTAGATCTGGGTGAGCTGCGCCGTGGTGAGGACACCGACCTTGGCCGCGGTGCCACCCTTGTAGGCGTAGCTGACACCGTCGCGGGCGAACGGCACGTACAGCGCGCCGGTGCCCGAGGTGAACGAGGACGACCGCGCGAAGTCGATCTGGCCGGTGACGTCGACACCCTTGTACTGCAGGCCGTTCACCGAGGCGTAGAGCGCCTTGCGGCCCTCGGTCGAGCCCTGCGGACGGGTGAACTCGGGGCCGGACGCACGGGTCTTGATCGTGGCCGAGCCGAAGGCGTTGTACGACGCGACGGTGGTGAACACACCCGTCTTGCCCGGGACGTCGCCCGCTGCCGCGTTCATGACGTCCTGGATCGTGTCCGACCCGACGCCGACGTAGGTGCGGTAGGTGCCCGCCGCCGGGTCGGCGGAGGCCGGGGTGGCCACGCCGACCAGTGCCGCGCCGACGGCGGCGGTCACCAGAGTCGTGGTGGCGAGTGCACGGATTCGTGCCATGGTGCAGAGCTCCTTCGTGGAGTTCGAGCGCACGCCCCTTGCGTGCGTTTCACTGCGGTGGTGCGCGACGAGAGCCACGTGGCTCTCGTCGCTCGCCGGCACGATCGGGCCTCTGACCTCCCGATCGGTCCGACAAGTCATGGGGTCAGCCGTCGCCTCCCGGCGGGGTCTGACCGGGGCGTCGCCGACGCAGACCGGCGAGCGGTCCGAGCAGCAGCGCGAGCAGCCCGACCAGCAGCGCGGCCGGCACGATCCACGCGATCACCGACGGGTCGGGCTTGGTCGTGCCCTGGGTGCTCGCGAGGCTCACCGGCGGTGCGCCGGAGGTCGACGAGGAGATCGGGGTGACGTCGCCGGCCGGATCCGAGGAGCTCGGGTTGTCGACGTTCCCGCCGTCGTCGGTCGGGGCCTGGTCACCGGTGGCGGCGTCGGGCGCGGAGGACGGCGGCGGGTCCGACGACGGATCGTCCACGGGTGCCTTGGCGCACTGTGCCACGGTCCGGGCGGCATCCAGCGCCTGCTGGCGCAGGGTGTCGGGCAGCGGCACGTATCCCGCCGGGAGGTTGCCGATCTCCGTGCCGGCGGTCTGGCCGTCGCCCGCGGCGTAGTCCACGAGGGCGCTGAGCGCGGCGCACCCGGCCTTGTCGAGGTACTGCGTGGTGACGCCGCCGTACGTGATGACGGTGAGCGGGTACGCCGCCTTGTCCGAGGTGGACGGGTCGGGCTGGTTGAAACCCTTCACCCCCGCCACCGTCGTGAGATTGCTCAACGCCGCGGCCATCCCCGCCGAGTCCGGCGCGACGAAGTCGCCCGACGCGTTGGGCAGTTTCGCGGTCGCCACGCCGTACCGCGCGCTGCTCGCCGAGTCCGACACCCCGAGCAGGCGCCGCACCCCCGAGACCGGGTAGTCGTAGGCGGACTTCCACCCACCGCGCCCGGTGTCGACGTCGGAACTCGGGCACAGGAAGCCCGCGTACTTGTTCAGCGGGTCGACGCGCGAGACGTTGCGGGCCACGGTCGCGCGGTCGAGCGGGTAGGGCCGCAGGTCGGCCGTGGTCACGAGGTTGCGCTGGGCCAACGCGACCTGGTCCGCCTCGGTGGGAACGTCAGGGTCGCCGGGGCACGGCGGGGAGACCGTGCCGGGGAAGCCCTGCCACGGGTCGAGGCTGGGGAAGGTGTCGAGGTTCGCCGGATCGAACGCACCGGCCCCCTCGGGGTTCTTGTCCGTGATGAGGAAGTACGGGTTCACGACCATGCCCGAGTCGTCGGACTTGCCCTCGAGGAACGCCTTGGCGGCGGGGTTCGCGAGGATCCACGCCCAGAGTTTCCGGTAGCCGTCGCTCCCGAAACTCGAGACCTGCAGGGTGCCGAAGTTGCGCACGGACGACGAGTCCAGGTTCTCCAGAGCGGCCCGGTACGACGTCAGGTCCGGGTTGATGGCCCAGAACTCCGGGTCGTTGAGCAGGTTGGTCTTGTTCGACTCCAACCAGGCGTAGTCGGCCGGCGCCGGTTTCGCGTCGTACGCGTTGCCGAGGCGGTAGCTGTTGGCGAAGCGGTACGAGTACGTCAGCATCTTCGCGATCAGCCGCTGGTTCAAGTTGATCGAGTTGACCGGCAGCACCAGTCCGCCTGTGTCGTCGCCGGGGTCGAAGATGAAGCTGACCGTGGTCGCCGAGGCCGTGAGCGGGGCGTAGACGATGGGCTGCAGGACCTGGTTGGCGGGGACCGGATCGGTGAGCAGCCGCATGTCACTCGCACCGTTCGTGAGTGCGGAACGCGCGTCCTGGTCCGGCGTCGAGGTGAAGTTGTAACCCACGCCCGACGTGGAACCGCTGCAGAGCTTGGCCTGCCAGCTCAACATGGCGTTGGAGGCGAGGTCACTGCCGACGGTGTCGTAGGTCGTGGTGGCGGAGCTGCACGGCGACAGGGTGGGCCGGAACTGCAGCGGGATCGCGATGCGCTGCGCCCACAACGAGGACGAGAGCGGAGAGGCCATCAGCGCCTGGTCCCGCACGGTGAAGTCGGGCGTGATCGCCTTGCCGGCCTTGATCTTGTTGCCGGCGACGACCTTCGGGTCGGGCGAGTTGTTCTGCGTCTCGCTGCGGTGGTCGGTGCGCGGCACCAGGACCAGCCAGCACTTGATGCTGCCCGTGCCGCAGCCGAGCGCGCCCGCGTCGAGCGAGTTCTGGGCCTGGAACGTCGCACCACCGGTGCCGTCGTCGTACACCGGTGCCACCGGGATCTCGTTGCTGCTCGCCGCGTTGTAGTAGTTGTTGATCCACGGGCATCCGACCGTGGTGCAGTAGGACGTCTCGTGGACGACCGGGTCGCCCTCGATGGGCCGGAACGGCACCTCGGGGAACTTCCACGGCTTGCCCGCGACGCTCGTGTCCGGCTTGTAGACCGACTCCAACCCGTAGGTGTCGGGTGCAACGGTCTTGAAAGCCGGATCGGACGCGTCGTACACCGGACCGGTCTGCCGGTTGATCTGGTGGAACTCGGCCGCGTTCGCGAGTCCGGTGCCCGCCTGCGACGACGCGCCGAACTGGCACTGCTCACGCGGCGGGCCCGGGTTGTCGGCGACGACGTTCGCCTCGACTGCGGGCTTGTCCGCGGCCGGTGCCGAGGCCACGTCGGCCGCGGTGACGGCGTCACCCCAGCACTGCATGACCTGGAGGTAGTCGCCGCCGTAGGGGCGCTCGTTCGACAAGCTGTCGTAGACCCGCTTGGTGGCGTGGCCGGGCCACGACCACGACAGACTCAGGGCTTGCGACGCGAGGTCGTCGGTCTGGTTGACGTGGACCGCGAGCCCGGAGAACGCACCGCGTCCGCTCACGGTCGTGGCCGAGGACGTGTCCGGCAGCGACCCCGGGAAGATCGGGACGTCGGCGGCGCGGCTCGCCGGCGCGCCGGCGACGGCCACGCCCGCGACGAGGCCCGCGACCGCCGCGAGGCGGACCCAGCGGCTCAGACGGGAGTCGGCCTTCACGACGAGTCACCGTCGCGTCGCGAGAGCCGGCTCATCAGCAGCGGCGGCACCACGAAGACCAGGAGCACGAGCGCCCCCGCGAGCACGGCGAGCAGGGCGCTGCTCGACCAGCCGCTCGAACCGCTGTCGCTGGAGTTGAGGGAGACCGGACCGGCGAGTGGGACCTCGGCGGCACCGCCGCCGCTGCTGCCGTCCCCACCCTGGGGCAGGCCCGTGTCGGGGTCGACCGAGGTCGTGTCACCACCGCCGGCCGCGGTCCCGCCACCTGTCGTGCCGGTGGTGCCGGGACCCGACGTGGTCCCGGTGCCGCCGCCCGAGCTGCCGCCGCCGGTGGTGCCGCCGCCCGTCGTGCCCCCGGACGACCCGGAGTTGCCGCGCGCCGACGACTTCACCTGTGTCGGGTTCGTGTTGCCACCGGTCCCGGTCGTGCACTGGGTCGAGCCCTGCTTGTCACACGCCTGGGGCTGGGGAGCGGTCTCCAGCAACACGTTCCTCCCGCCCTGGAAGGTCGGGTTCTGGCACTTGGTGATGTCGAACGACGCGACGTTCACACCCGGCGCCCTCCGCAACTGGGCGAACGCCGCCTCGACGAGGTTCTTCGGCAGCGGCGAGTAGCCGAGGTCGGGCATCGCGGTCTGCCCGTTGCAGAGCAGGTACTGGCCGAAGGCGCCGAGGGTGTTCGCCTTCAACTGGCTCCACTGATCGGTCTTGTTCAGCCGCAGGATCATGTAGCTGTACGACGACAGCGGGTAGACCCGGCGGTCGGTGAACGTGTAGACGTCGGTGAGGTTCTGCGTGAGGTACGTCGCGAGGTCCTTCGGATCGTTGTTGATCTTCGCCCGGGTGAGTGAGACCGCGACCGCCTGCGGCGTGGGTTCGACGTAGTAGCCCGCCGCGTTCAGCATCTTGACGACCGGGAAGCGCGCGTTCTTCGCGTAGCTGTACTGCACGTACCCGATCGAGCCCTCGCCGTACGGTTGCCGGACGAAGTTCGCGACGCCGTCGTCACCGCCCTTCGCCTGACTCCCCGGGACCTGCGGCCAGTAGGACGTCTCGCCGCCCTTGGGGTAGGCCTGGCGCCAGATCGACGGGTACTGCGCCTGCATCCAGAGGCTGAACTGCGCCGACGAACCCGAGCTGTCCGACCGGATGACCGGCACGACCTTGGTCCCGGGCAGGGTGAGGCCGGGGTTGTCCGCAGCGATCGCCGCGTCGTTCCACGTCTTGACCTGACCGGCGAAGATGCGGGCGATGTTCTGGCCGGACAGCCGCAGGTTCGTGACCTGTCGGCCACCGATCTTCAGGTTGTACATGAACGATGTGCCACCCGCGACGATCGGCATGTAGGCGTAGGTGCCGGCGGCCGGCTGCTCGGGCCTCGACCCGTCGGTGGGGTTGAACTGGAACGGGATGTCCGAGCCCGCGAAGTCGGTCTGGTTGTTGAGGAAGTCGACCCGACCGCGACCGGATCCGGTCGCCGCGTAGTTGACCTGCCACCCGAACTTCTTGCCGTTCGAGGTCCAGTTGCTGATGGCGTTGGCCGACCAACTCGACCCGGAGCCGTTGATGGGGGCGTACGCCACCGCCGCGGCGGGCGGGGCGGACGCGAGGCCGACCAGGCTCGCGGTGGCGGTCAGACCGACGACGGCGGCGAGCATGGCCGCACGGCGGAGGAACGAGATCCGGTGTGTCATCACGAGCTTTCTGCGATCGGGCGTGACATGGAGTCGGTGGGTACGTGGCCGACGGAATCGGGACCGGAGGAGTCGCTGACGGTCGAGAAGCGCTGGGCGTCGTTGAGTGACTGCCGCACGGCGCGCCGGCGCTGACGGGGGCTCTGGACGCCCGCACCGCGACCGCCGATGAGGCGCGCGATGAAGAACAGGACCGCGACCAGGATCATCAGCGCCGCAGCGGTGCCGAACCCCCGCGCGACGAGGTCCGGCTGCGGCGACCTGGTGAACGTGTAGGCGGCCAGGGGCAACGAGACCATCGGTCCGCTCAGCGGATTCCAGTTCAGCGACTGGGTGAAACCCGCGGTGAGCAGCACCGGACTGGTCTCGCCGATGCCGCGGGCGGTGCCGAGGATGACCGCGGTCGCGAGCCCGGACTTCGAGGTCGGCAGGACGACGTGCCAGACGGTGCGCCAGCGCGGTGCACCCAGCGCCTCACTGGCCTCGAGCAGCGTGCCGGGCACCAGACGCAGCACGACGTCGGCGGCACGGATGATGATCGGCAGCATCATGACCGAGAGGGCCAGGGACGCGGCGAGGCCACTGCGCTGGAAACCGAAGGCCAGGATCCAGGTCGCCAGGACGAACAGTCCGGCCACGATGCTCGGCAGCGCGGTCATGGCCTCGACGATCGTGCGCACGAACCGCGAGCCGGGGCCCTTGACCACGGCGAGGAACACGGCGCAGGCGATCCCGACCGGCACCGTGATGACCAGGCAGATCGCCATCATGACCAGCGATCCGACGATGGCGTGCAGGATCCCACCGACCTCGAGGCCGTCCAACGGCCCGGTGGCCGACTGGTCTTCGGTCCAGAAGTTCACGTGGACCATCGCCGTGAGGCCGCGACCGAGGACGAAGAACACCACCGTCAGCAACGCCCCGAACAGCAGTGTCCCGAGACTGCCGAGCACCACGGTCATGACCCGGTCGCGGACCATCGCGCCGGTGTTGTCGACCGCGACCAGGACGGCGTAGGTGACGACGAACCCCACCCAGGCGACGACGGCGAAACCGAGCTTGCCGGACAACGGGCCGATGACCCCGAACAGCAGGATCGCGACGCAGAGGCCGGCCAGGCCGGCGAACGCCATGTTCTGCACGTCGCCGGGGGGCCGACCGCCGGTGCGCCGGCGCGGTCCGACCGCGCCGGCACCGCGAGCCGGGAGCGTCGTGGCGCTGCGGCCGACCGACGGCACCGCCGTGGTCGCGTCGATGTCGACGGCCGGGAGGACCTCGGTGACGTCGCGGTCCTCGACGACGAACTCGTGGCGCGGCGTGGACGACGCCGCGGTGGACCGGTTCTCGGTGGTGGTCACGGCGTCATCCCGTCTCGGCGCCGGAGCGCGATCGCGCCACGATGGTCGACGCGGTGAAGTTGACGACGAGGGTCAGGACGAACAGGGCCAGCCCGGCGGCCATGAGGGCCGAGAGGCCGAACTCCGACGCGTCGCCGAAACGTAGCGCGATGAGCGTCGAGACCGAGTTGCCGCCGGTCTCGGTCCAGTGCGGCTGGATCGTGAAGATCGGGGAGATGATCATGAGGATGGCGATGGTCTCGCCCAAGGCCCGACCGAGGCCCAGCATGGTGCCGCCGATGATGCCGCCGCGACCGAACGGCAGGACCACGGCACGCACGACGCCCCACCGCGTCGCACCCAGGGCGTACGCCCCCTCACGTTCACCCACCGGCGCCTGGCTGAAGACCTCGCGCATGATCGCGGTCTGGATCGGCGTGGTCATGACCCCGACCACGACGCCCGCCACGAAGATCGAGCCGGTGAACGTGCTCGGCGAGAGCAGCGGATCCCGCAGGTCGGTGTCGGGGATCGCGAGCATCGGGATGAACCCGAGCCACGTGCCCACCCACCGCGCGAACCCGATCGCCTGCTCCTGGAAGAGGAACACCCCGAACAACCCGAAGACCACGCTCGGCACCGCCGCCATGAGGTCGACGGCGCTGATCAGCGCCCGCTTCAGGCGGACGGGGGCGATCTCGGAGATGAACAGCGAGGTCCCCAGCGACAGCGGCAACGAGACGCACACCGCGACGATCGCGATGAAGACACCGTCGGTGAGCACGGCGGCGACGCCGAACGTGCCGTTCTCCGGTGACCACGCCGAGGTGGTGAGGAACGAGAAACCCGCCTGCTTCAGGGCTTGCCCGCCGCGGATGGCCAGGAACAGACCGACGCCGCCCATGATGAGCAGCACCACGAGACCCGCACCACGGGCGACCCAGCGGTAGACCGTGTCACCCAGGTCCCCCCGGGTGACGATCCGACGAGGAACCGCCGGCGCGGACGTCGGATCGACGTCCGTGCGTGGGGGCAGCGTCGTGCTCGTCATGCGATTCGGGTGTCCGTTCCAGGATGGTGGAGAGCGCCGTGACAACGGCTCGCTCAGGCGTCAGAACCCCATCACACCGATCGGTGGCGCGAGCGACCTGAGCGTGAACAACAGGTAGCCTGCGGCACACCGGTGTGCGACGCCGTGTCCGAACTGGGACGATGTGGGTCGTCCCGTCCGCCCCTACCTCTGACCGGGGCGGGCGGGCCCGCCCGCACGCGAGGCCGTGGCGCACAGTTCGGTGGCCGCGGCGACGAACCGGGCGAACGCGGCCCGGGCGGTGGCGTGTCGTTCGTATCCCTGTCCCGAGACCGCGATGTGGCCGCTCTCGGCGTCACCGATCCGCCAGGTCCACTCCCTGGCGCGTTGCTCGCGGCCGAAGGTCACCGGCAGGTCCGGCAGCAGCGGGCAGAGGGCGAGGAAGTCGCGGTGGGCGGCGTAGGTGTCGGCCAGTGGTCCGAGCGAGGTACCGAGCACCCGGCCGTTGGCCGCGACCACCGACCACCGCACCCCGCCGCCTCCTGCGCGCAGCAGGAGACGCGCGGACCCGGGAGATGTCACCCGCGTCATCCAGGTGTGAAGTAGCCGCGCGCGCAAGGGGTTGCGTCAGTTGTTCACGCAACGGTCGCCTGCCGGAAGGTGGAGCGGCCCGATCGACGGCCGGCGTTCACCCACCGACCGGACGAACCCCTCGCGAGCCGACGTTGTTGCCACCTGCTGGCAGCAAGACGCCGGACGTTCACCGGTCGCCTGCCGTTCATCCTGACGACGCCCGATCGCGACGCTGTCTTTCCCCGCACCTGGTGTGGTCCTGGGGCCGGGGCACGAGCCCCGCCCGAACCTGAAGGGGACACGTCCGCATGGGACACCACCACCACGACGGATTCAGCCACACCCACGACCACGAGGGCACCCACGAGCACCTCGATCCCGCGAAGGACCTCTCCATCCCGGACGACGCGCTCGACCCGGGCACCCTCGGACGTCGTGGCTTCATGCGCTCCGCCGGTCTGCTCGGCGCGGGTGTCGCGGCGGTCGGCGTCATGGGCGCGAACGGTGTGTTCTCCGCACCCGCCGCCGCACAGAC
This sequence comes from Jatrophihabitans sp. YIM 134969, assembly GCF_054456675.1. Taxonomy (NCBI): domain Bacteria; kingdom Bacillati; phylum Actinomycetota; class Actinomycetes; order Jatrophihabitantales; family Jatrophihabitantaceae; genus Jatrophihabitans; species Jatrophihabitans sp. YIM 134969. The sequence goes on along the minus strand of NZ_JBTJEQ010000038.1, from coordinate 33,117 downwards.
CACGCAGGCCGCCCGCCGAGCCCTCCAGGGCGGTTTCCGCTGGCTCGCGGGCGATCACCACATCCACACGCAGTACTCCTCCGACGCGCAGTACCGCGTGGTCGACCAGGTGCAGCACGCCGCGGCGTACGGCCTGGACTGGATGGTCATCACCGACCACGGCAGCGACCAGCACACGCGCATCGGCGTCGACAAGGTGAACCCCGACATCCTCGCCGCCCGCTCGCTGTTCTCCAGCGACACGCTGGTGTTCCAGGGGTTGGAGTGGAACATCCCCGCGGCCGAGCACGGCACGGTGTTCGTGCACCCGGGCGCGAACGAGGTGGCGGTCCTCAAGCAGTTCGAGGCCACCTACGACGCCGCGAACAACGGCGCCGGAGCGAGCACCCCGGCCAACGAGACCGTCGCGATCACCGGGCTGAACTTCCTCGCCAAGCAGGTCAGCAACGGCAAGGTGCTGGACGCCCTGATGCTCGCGAACCACCCGTCACGCAAGGGCATCGACTCCCCGCACGAGATCCGTGGCTGGCGCGACGCGCAGCCCCGCATCGCGATCGGCTTCGAGGGCGCTCCCGGCCACCAGGCCGCGGGCATCCCGGCCCCGGTCGGCCCCGGCTCGGCCCGTGGCTACTACGACTTCGCCCCCGACCCGGCCAACAGCTTCCCCGGCTACCCCATGGAGACCTACCGCACCTTCGGCGGCTTCGACTGGATGACCGCGACCGTCGGTGGTCTCTGGGACAGCCTGCTGTCGGAGGGCAAGGCGTGGTGGATCACGGCCAACTCCGACAGCCACCAGGTCTACGCCGACATCTCGCAGCGCGGTCCGAACGACGACTTCACCACCAACGGCGTCCACGCCGACCCGGTGCACGGTCCGTTGAACACCACCTTCGGCGACTTCTGGCCGGGCTACTACAGCCGCACCCACGTCGGCGCGACCGGCTTCAACTACAAGGCGGTCATGGACGGCCTGCGTGCCGGCCGGGTGTGGGTCGACCACGGCGGTCTGCTCGACAACGTCAACGTCCGCCTGGTCGGCGGCGGGCAGTCGGTGCCGCTCGGCGGCGTCCTCGCCGTCCCGCGCGGCACGGCGATCTCGCTGGTCATCGACATCCAGCCGGCTCGCACCCCGAACTGGTCGCAGTTCGTCCCGCAGCTGGCCAAGCTCGACATCATCCAGGGCCTGGTCACCGGCAAGGCCCGCGACAAGGACACGTTCAGCGCTCCGAACACCAAGGTGCTCAAGAGCTGGGACCTGTCCGGCAACGGCACCGACCGGATCCAGATCACCCAGGGCCTCGGCCGGGTCGGCGACCAGGGTCTCTACGTGCGGCTGCGCGGTTCGGACGGCAACCGGACCGCCCCGGGCCTGAACGGTGCGGCGGTCGACGCGGCGGGTCCGGCCATGGACGTCGTGGGCGACGCCGACCCGTGGAACGACCTGTGGTTCTACACGAACCCGATGTGGGCGCTGCCCACGAGCAGTTCGTGACCGTCACACCCACCCGCGACGCGGCCACCGTCTCCTCCTCGGAGGCGGTGGCCGGGTTGCACCTGGCGGTGACCCGCGAGCGCGACGTCGAGCACGACCTGCTCCACCTCGCCGACGCGCTCGTGCGCAACGGGGTGCCGGTCACCTGGCTGACGACCCACCGGACCGTCACCGAGCTCGGCGCATCCTGCTCGGCGGCGGTCGCCGCGCCCACCGACCCGAACCTCCTCACGGGGTACCTGGACGCCCTCGCCCGCGACCAGGCCGGTTCGGTCGACGTCCTCGGGACCGGGCGGAGCGACTCCGACGCGGACGACCGTGCGCGGCAGGCGGCCGCCGCCCGCGCGGCCCGCACCGAGGGCCGGGCCGTCTGGTTCCCCGGCCACGACGACGTGGGCGAGGAGATCACCGTGGGTGACCTGCTCGCGACCACCGCGATCGACGTCGTGCAGGCGATGGGCGGGGTCGACGCCAGTGACGACGTCGTCGTGCAGACCAGGGGTTTCCTGCGGCCGCGCTTCGCCGCAGGTCGGTTGGTGCTGCACGTCCAAGCGTCGCGGGGCGGTGTGCTGGTTCCGTTCGAGGTGCCGAACCCGACGCCCTGCTGCGTCGACCACGCCTGACCCGCTCGACCCGTCAACCCCCGATCGTTGCGTCCTGCAACGACGGGGGTTGACGTGTCTCGGCGACCGGCAGGGCCACGACCGCCGTGAGGCCGCCGCCCGGCGTGTCGTCGAGCGTGACCGCACCGCCCATGGCGTCGACGAACCCCTGCACGACGGCGAGCCCGAGTCCGACGCCCACACCGTCGCTGTTGGAACGGTCGTCCCGACGTTGGAAGGGTTGGAAGACCCGCTCGCGGTCGCGCTCGGGGATGCCGGGGCCGTTGTCGACCACGCGGATCTCGACGCGCTCGCCGTGCACGCTCGCGGCGATGCGCAGCGGTGAGCCCGCGGCGTGCCGGGCCGCGTTCTCGAGCAGGTTGGCGACCACCCGTTCCAGCAGGGCCGGATCGGCCTGGACCGCCGGGAGGTCGGGTGGCACCTCGACGTCGACGGCGACGTCGCGGTGCCCGAAGTGCCGCAGGACGCCCGCGACCACGTCGGCCACGTCGGTCGGCTCCGACGAGAACGTGAACACCTCGGCCCGCAGTCGCGACAGGTCCAGCAGGTCGGTCACCAGTTCGGTGAGGTAGTCGAGCGCGTCGCCCGCGACGTCGAGCAGTTCGTCGCGGTCCTGCTCGCTCCACGCGACGTCGGTGCTGCGCAGGCTCGACACCGCCGCCTTCGCGGAGGCGATGGGGTTGCGCAGGTCGTGGCTGAGGGCGTTGAGCAGAGCCGTCCGGGCCCGGTCGGCCTCGGCCAGCGGCGCCGCGGCCTCGGCCGCCTCGGTCAACCGCCGCTGCTGGTACGCCACGGCCACCTGGGTGGCGAACGCGACCAGCACGCGTTGGTCCTCGGCGGCGAGCGTGCGTCCGCGCAGGACCAGGGTGAGGTCGTCACCGACCGGGACCTCGGTGTCGCCGGATTCCGGCTGGACACACGGGATCTCCCCCACCGAGGCGACGCAGGTCCACGTCCCGCGCAAACTCCCCTCGACCGGCCGTCCGGCCTGTGAACTCTCGCTGGTGGGCGCCTCGCTCGTGCGACGCAGCAGGGTCACGTTGTCGACCGCGAAGGTCTCCTGCACCCGGCGCAGCAACGCGTCGAGGGCCTGCTCGCCCCGCAGCAGGCTCCCCGCGAGCGTCGACAACGTCTCCGCCTCGGCGTTCGAGCGGGCGGCTTCGGCGCTCCGGCGGGCCGAGAGGTCGACCACCCTGGAGACCAACGCGGCCACCACCACGAAGACCACGACGGCGATGACGTTGTCGCGCGAGGCGATCGACAGCCGGTGCAACGGTTCCGCGAAGTAGAAGTTGAGCAGCACGCTCGAGGCGAGGGCGGTGGCCAGCGCGGGCCACCACCCACCCACGATGCTGACGAGCACCGTCATGAGCAGGTACAGCAGGAGGTCGGTAGCGAGCGCGAGATCGGCGCGACCCCACGTCAGCAGCGGCGTCATGCCCGCCAGCAGCGCCGCGCCGAGCGCGAGGCCGGACACTCGCCGCCGCGCCGAGAGGCCACCCGTGAGCTTCGGCAGCACGCGGCCCTTGCCGACGTAGTCGTGGCTGACGACGTGGACGTCGACCCGACCGGACCTGCGGGTGATCGTCGACCCGGTGCCGGGCCCGCCCACCGCGGCCAGCAGGGGGCTGCGACGGCTGGCACCGATGACGATCTGCGTGGCGTTGTTGGCGCGGGCGAAGTCGAGGACGGCTCGGGCGATGTCGTCGCCGACCACGGAGTGGTAGGAACCGCCGAGGGATTCGACCAGCAGCCGCTGCTGGTCCAACGCCGCGATCGACGATCCGGCGAGGCCGTCGCTACGCGCGACGTGCACGGCCAGCAAGTCCCCGGCGGCGGTGCGGGCGGCGATGCGCGCCGCGCGCCGGATCAGGGTGTCGCCCTCGGGCCCCCCGGTCAGGGCGACGACGACCCGCTCGCGGGTCTCCCAGGTCGAGGCGATGCCGTGCGCGTCGCGGTAGCGCTGCAGGCCTTCGTCGACCGCGCCGGCGAGCCACAGCAGGGCGAGCTCCCGCAGGGCCGTGAGGTTGCCGGGCCGGAAGTAGTTCCCGAGCGCGGCGTCGATCTTGTCCGCGCCGTAGATGTTCCCGTGGGCCATCCGCCGGCGCAGGGCCTCAGGCGTCATGTCGACGAGTTCGACCTGGTCGGCCGCACGGACCACGCTGTCGGGCACGGTCTCGCGTTGCGGGACACCGGTGATGTCGCGGACGACGTCGTTGAGCGATTCGAGGTGCTGGACGTTGACGGTGGTGATGACGTCGATGCCCGCCTCGAGCAACTCCTCGACGTCCTGCCAGCGTCGTTCGTGCCGCGACCCCGGCGCGTTGGTGTGCGCGAGTTCGTCGACGAGCGCGACCTCGGGCGCGCGCGCGATGACGGCGTCGACGTCGAGCTCGGTGAACGCGGCCCCGCGGTGCACGACCTCGCGCCGCGGGACGACCTCCAGGCCCTCGAGCTGCTCCGCGGTGTGGGGGCGGCCGTGCGTCTCCACCAGGCCGACGACGACGTCCTTCCCACGACCCACCCGACGCCGGCCCTCGCCGAGCATGGCGTAGGTCTTGCCGACGCCGGGCGCGGCACCGAGGTAGACGCGCAACCGTCCGCGGCGACGGTCGGCCAGAGGAGCGCTCACGCCCCCAGACTGCTCCGTCCGCGCCGGCCGGGTCCATCCGAGTCCGGACGCGTGGGCTCAGCCCACGTCGCGGCTCACGAGGTCGTCGAACGTCTCCCGGCGCACCAGCACCCGGCTGACGCCCCGCTCGACCGCCACCAACGGCGGGCGCGGGGTGTGGTTGTAGTTCGACGCCATCGCGTGGTGGTAGGCGCCGGTCGCGGGCACGACGAGGAGGTCACCCGCCCGGACGTCACCGGGCAGCAACGCGTCGCGGATGAGCACGTCGCCCGCCTCGCAGTGCCGGCCGACCACCGTGACGTGCTCGTCGCGCGCCGGGGAGAGGCGGCCGAGCAGGCGGGCGGTGTACCGCGCGTCGTAGAGCGCGGGGCGCGGGTTGTCGGCCATGCCGCCGTCGACCGCCACCCAGGTGTGGTCCGGGGTGTGCTTGACGCCGACGACGGTGTAGAGCGTCACCCCCGACGGCCCGGCGATCGCGCGTCCGGGCTCGACGGTCAGCCGCGGGACCCGCAGGGATGCGGCCCGGCACGCCGCCGCCAGCGTAGTACGGACCGCGGCCGCCATCGCCAGAGGCGGCAGGGGGACGTCACCGGGGTGGTAGGCGATGCCGTGGCCGCCGCCGAGGTCGAGTTGCGGCACCTCGACACCGTGCAGGTCGCGGACGGTGGCGAGGAACTCGACGATCCGCCGCACCGCCCGCTGGTAGGGCTCGACGCGGGTGATCTGCGAGCCGAGGTGGCAGTGGACGCCGACCAGCTGCAGTTCGGGGGTGTCGAGGATGCGCCGGACAGCGGCCGCGGCCGCGCCGGACGCGATCGACAGCCCGAACTTCTGGTCCTCGGTCCCGGTGGTGATCGCCGCGTGGGTGCCGGCGTCGACGCCCGGCGTGAGGCGCACGAGGACCGGCTGCCGGTTCCCACCGCGGGCCGTCGCCGCGACCCGACCGATCTCGTCGATCGAGTCGACGACGATCCGGCCCACGCCCACCGCTGTCGCGCGGCGCAACAGCGCGTCGGTCTTGGCGTTGCCGTGCAGGATCAGCCGCTCCGGCGGGAAGTACTCGCTGATCGCGAGTTCGAGCTCCCCGGCGGAACACACGTCCAGCGCGAGACCCGCGGCCTCGACGATGCGCACGACGGCCCGGGTGAGCAGCGCCTTCCCGGCGTACGCGACCTCGCCGTCGCGGTAGGCGTGGCGGTAGTCGTCGCAGCGCACCCGGAACTCGCCGGTGTCGAGGACGTTGACCGGCGTGCCGTACTCCCGGGCCACGGCCGCGAGTCGGACGCCGCCGACCGACAGGTCACCGCCCGGGACGTGCCGGGTCGACGACGGCCAGAGCCAGGGCTCCAGCGGGTGCGGCAGGGACGACCGCAACGACGGGATGATGTCCGCGAGGGTCACGCGTGTCTCCATCGAGAGCTCGGGCCGGCACCGTGCCGACCGGAACCCCAGCGTGCGTCGGCAGATCCCGCCCGGAGGCGGATCCCCACGGACCGTCACGGCTTCCCCACGGTTCCGTCACGCCCGCCCACGTCACGGCCGGAAGCGGTGGCCCATCCCCGACTCCGTGAGCAGGTGGACCGGCCGGGACGGGTCCGGCTCGAGCTTGCGACGCAACTGCGCGACGAAGATGCGCAGGTAGCTGCTCTCGCTGTGGTCGGGGTCGCCACGGACGGCGGTGAGCAGTTCGCGGGTGCCGACCAACCGGCCGGGCGAGGCGACCAACACCTCCAGGACGAGCCGCTCGGTGCGGGTGAGGTGGACCCACTCGCCGTCGTCACGCACCGCGGAGTGGGCGTCGACGTCGACCGTCACCTCACCGATGCGGTGCGTGGACGAGACCGCCGCGGGTGTGGAGCGGCGCAGCGCGGACCTCAGGCGGGCGACGAGTTCCCCCACGTCGAAGGGCTTGGTCAGGTAGTCGACCGCGCCGAGTTCGAGCGCCTGCACCTTGTCGTGGCTGGCACTGCGCGCCGACAGCACGACGATCGGCAGGTCCGGCCGGGCCCGGTGCGCAGCGACGACCACCGCGGTGCCGTCCATGTCCGGCAGTCCGAGGTCGAGCACGACCGCGTCCGGACGGTCGGCGACGACCAGGTCGAGGGCGGTGCGGCCGTCACCGGCCGTGGTCACCTCGAACCCGCGACCGGTGAGGTTCATCGCGACGGCCCGGCGCAGCAGTGGTTCGTCGTCGACGACGAGGACACGCGTCAACTCGCCACCGCCACGATCCCGGTCGGGGCGACAGGCAGGGACACCACCGCGGTGAGGCCTCCCCCCGGGGTGTCGTCGAGTTCGACCGTGCCCTGCATGGCCTCGACGAACCCCCGCACGATGGCCAGTCCCAGCCCGACGCCCGCCCCCTCGCTGTTGCTGCGGTCGTGCCGGCGTTGGAACGGGGCGAACACGGCGTCGCGATCCTCGAGGGGGATGCCCGGCCCGTGGTCGATGACCCGCAGCTCGACCGTTGCACCGTGCACACTGCCGGCGACGCGGACCCGACCCTCACCGGAGTGCCGCCGGGCGTTCTCGACGAGGTTGGCCACGACCCGCTCCAGGAGACCGGGGTCGGCGAGCACCGCGGGCAGCTCGGGCGGCAGGTCGAGGTCGACGGGTCCGCGCCTCTCGACCGGACCCAGGGCCTGGCCGACGACCTCGAGCAACTCGGTCGGGCGCGTGTCGATGGTGAGGACGTCGGCGCGCAGGCGTGACAGGTCGAGCAGGTTGGTCACCAACGCGGTCAGTCGGTCCAGCGCGTCGTCGGCCACGGCGAGCAACTCGCTCTGGTCGGCGGCGTCCCAGGCGACCTCGTCGCTGCGCAGGCTCGACACCGCCGCCTTGGCCGCGGCGATCGGGGTCCGCAGGTCGTGGCTCACGGCGTTGAGCAGGGCGGTGCGGGTGCGGTCGGCCGCGGCGAGCGGCGCCACCGCCTCGGCCGCCTCGGCGAGGCGCCGCTGGCGGTAGGCGACCGCCACCTGGGTCGCGAACGCGACGAGCACGCGCTGGTCCTCCGCCGCGAGGCGGCGTCCACGTAGGACGAGGGCGAGGTCGTCGCCGACCGGCACCTCGGTGTCGCCCGACTCCGGTGTCATGCAGGGGTCGTCGCCGACGCTCGCGAGGCAGGTCCACTCCCCGCGCATCGCGCCGGTGGACGCTCCGCCGCTGCCCGGCGCGTCACCGGTGCGGCGGAGCAGGGTCACGCTGGAGACGGCGAAGGTCTCGCGAACACGGTCGAGCAGCGCGTCGAGCGCCTGCTCGCCGCGCAGCAGGCTGCCCGCGAGCGTCGAGAGGGTCTCGGCCTCCGCGTTGGAACGGGCGGCCTCGACGGTGCGCCGGGCGGCGAGGTCGACGACGCGGGAGACCAGTGCCGCGACCACGACGAACACGACCACGGCGATGATGTTGTCGCGGGAGGCGATCGTGAAGCGGTGGATCGGCGGGGCGAAGAAGTAGTTGATCACCAGGCTCGACGCCACGGCCGTCGCCAGTGCCGGCCACCAGCCACCGACGACACTCACCAACACCGTCACCAGCAGGTACAGCAGCATGTCGGTGGCGAGCGCGAGGTCGGCCCGCCCCAGCGTCAACAGCGGCGTCATGACGGCGAGCAGCACCGCACCGACCGCGAGTCCCGCCAGCCGGCGGCGCACGGTCAACCCACCGGTGAGGCGCGGCAGCACCCGACCCTTGCCGACGTAGGCGTGGGAGACCACGTGCACGTCGATCGACCCTGACCGCCGGGTGATGCCCACCCCGGTGCCCGCACCGGTGACGGCGGCGACCAGCGGCCGACGCCGACTCGCGCCGATGACGATCTGGGTGGCGTTGTTGGCCCGGGCGAAGTCGAGGACCGACTTCGCGACGTCGTCGCCCACGACCGAGTGGTAGCTGCCGCCGAGCGACTCGACCAGCAGCCGCTGGGAGGCGAGGGCGGCGATGCTCGAGCCCGACAGGCCGTCGCTGCGCGAGACGTGCACGGCCAGCAGGTCACCCCCGCTGGCGCGGGCGGCGATCCGGGCCGCCCGGCGGATGAGGTCGTCGCCCTCGGGCCCACCGGTGAGGGCGACCACGACGCGTTCGCGCGTCTCCCACGTGGCGGCGATGCCGTGCTGGTCGCGGTACCGCTTGAGGCCCTCGTCGACGGCGTCGGCGAGCCACAGCAGCGCCAACTCGCGCAGCGCGGTGAGGTTGCCGGGGCGGAAGTAGTTGGACAACGCGGCGTCGACCTTGTCGGCGCGGTAGACGTTGCCGTGGGCCATCCGCCGCCGCAACGCCTCGGGAGTCATGTCGACGAGCTCGACCTGTTCGGCCGCTCGCACCACACTGTCCGGCACAGTCTCGCGTTGCGGGACACCGGTGATGGCCTCGACGACGTCGTTGAGCGACTCCAGGTGCTGCACGTTCACCGTGCTGATGACGTCGATGCCCGCCTCGAGCAGCTCCTCGACGTCCTGCCACCGCTTCTCGTGCCGCGAGCCCGGCACGTTGGTGTGCGCGAGCTCGTCGATCAGCGCCAGTTCCGGCGCGCCGGCGAGGACCGCGTCGATGTCCAGTTCGGAGAACGTGGCGTCGCGGTAGGACACCTCCCGGCGCGGCAGGACCTCGAGGCCGTCGAGGAGCGCGGCGGTCTTCGGCCGGCCGTGCGTCTCGACCAGCCCGACCACGACCTCAGCGCCGCGGGCGGCGCGGCGCCGGCCCTCGTCGAGCATGGCGTAGGTCTTGCCGACGCCGGGGGCCGCACCGAGATAGACCCGCAGCGACCCCCGGTGACTCATCGGTGGTCCGCCTCAGCCGCGGTAGGGGAACGCGGCGTCGAGCGCGAGGTTGAGCTTCAGCACGTTGACCTTGGGTTCGCCGAGGAACCCGAGGTCGCGGCCGGTCTCGATGCGGTCGACGACCGCCGCGACCTGGGCGACGCTCACGCCCCGCGCCTTCGCCACCCGGGCCTCCTGGATCTTCGCGTACGCCGGGCTGATCTCAGGGTCGAGGCCCGACGCCGAGGCGGTGACCGCGTCGCTCGGCACGGCGGGGTCGCCCGGGGCGTCACCACGGACGGGCACGACCTGGCCGGTGCTGTAGTCCTGGCCGAACTGCGCGAGCTGCACCGGGACACCCCGGTAGTCCTTCACGAACGGAGTCGCGCCGGTGGTCTGGTTCAGCGAGACCACGCGGGTGATCGTGCCGCTGTACCCGGGGCCGGACCAGAAGACCGCGAGCACCGAACCAGTGCCGTCGGGCGAGCAGAACGGCCGCGAACCGTCGACGCCGTCGCGTTCACCGATCTCCAGGCTGCGGGTGCACACCTGGGTGAGCAGGCTCGGTGAGCCGGCGGCCTCGTCGGAGTCGGGCACCGCCGAGGGATCGGGCAGGGTGTCGACGATCGACTCGGGTCCGAGGTTGCTGGCCGACGACGCGGTGGGGTCGTAGCCGTCGCCCGCGGCCGACGGCCGCGACTGGAAGTACTGGACCAGCGCGTTGCCGTCCGCGTCGGTGAAGTTCTGGCCGATGAGCGTGGAGCCGACGACGGTGCCGTTCGCGCTGACGAACGATCCCTCGGCCCGGTCGTGCAGACCTGGGATCTGGGCGATCGCCGTGACCGCGAGCGGGTAGCCGACGCCGAGCACGGTCGTGAACACGATCAGCATGCGCAGTGCGGCGGAGAGTTGACGGACGGAGTTGAGCAGGTTCTTCACGGTGTCACCGGATTCCGGGGATGAACTGGACGAGCAGGTCGATGATCTTGATGCCGAGGAACGGCACCACGATCCCGCCGAGCCCGTAGATGTAGAGGTTGCGGCGCAGCATCTGGCTCGCGCCCGAGGGGCGGTACCGCACGCCGCGTAGGGCGAGCGGGATGAGCGCGATGATGACGAGCGCGTTGAAGATGACGGCGGACAGGATCGCCGACTGCGGCGAGTGCAACCGCATGATGTTGAGCGTGTCGAGGCCCGGGTAGACCGCGGCGAACATCGCCGGGATGATCGCGAAGTACTTCGCGACGTCGTTGGCGATCGAGAAGGTCGTGAGCGCGCCGCGGGTGATGAGCAGCTGCTTGCCGATCTCGACGATCTCGATGAGCTTCGTCGGGTCGCTGTCGAGGTCGACCATGTTGCCGGCCTCCTTCGCGGCCGACGTGCCGGTGTTCATCGCGACCCCGACGTCGGCCTGGGCGAGGGCCGGGGCGTCGTTGGTGCCGTCCCCGGTCATCGCGACCAGCTTGCCGCCGCCCTGCTCCTTCTTGATCAACGCCATCTTGTCCTCGGGCGTCGCCTCGGCGAGGAAGTCGTCGACACCCGCCTCGTCGGCGATGGCCTTGGCCGTCAGGGGGTTGTCGCCCGTGATCATGACCGTGCGGATGCCCATGGCCCGCAGTTCGTCGAAGCGGGCGCGCATGCCCTCCTTGACGACGTCGCGCAGCGCGATGACACCGAGCACCCGCGCCGGCTGACCGTCGACCCGCTCGGCCACCAGCAGCGGTGTGCCGCCCGTGCTCGCGATGCCGTCGACCACGCCGTCGGTCTCGGTCGGGACCTCCCCGCCGTGGGTGCGGACCCAGGCCTGCACCGACGCCGTGGCGCCCTTGCGAATCTCGTGGCCGCCGCGGTCGACCCCGGACATCCGGGTCTGCGCGGTGAACGGCACGAACGTTGCATCCTGCACCGCGACCTCGCGCAGGCCGTACTGCTCCTTGGCGAGCACGACGACCGAACGACCCTCGGGCGTCTCGTCGGCGAGCGAGGACACCTGCGCCGCCCGGGCCAACTCGTCGGGCGACACGCCGCCGACGGGCACGAACTCCTTGGCCACGCGGTTGCCGAGCGTGATGGTGCCGGTCTTGTCGAGCAGGAGGGTGTCGACGTCGCCCGCCGCCTCGACGGCGCGACCGCTCATGGCCAGCACGTTGCGCTGCACGAGCCGGTCCATGCCGGCGATGCCGATGGCCGAGAGCAGCGCACCGATCGTCGTCGGGATGAGGCAGACCAGCAGCGAGATCAGCACGATGCCGGTGACGCCGTTGGCGTCGAGCGCACTGGTGTTCGGCAGACCGGGCTGCTGCGCCTTGCTGAAGATCGCCAGCGGCTGCAGCGTGACGGTCGCCAGCAGGAAGATGATGGTCAGGCTGGCGAGCAGGATGTTGAGCGCGATCTCGTTGGGGGTCTTCTGACGGCTCGCCCCCTCGACCAGGTTGATCATCCGGTCGATGAAGCTCTCGCCCGGCTTCTGGGTGATCCGCACGACGATGCGGTCCGAGAGCACCTTGGTGCCACCGGTGACCGAGCTCCGGTCACCGCCGCTCTCGCGGATGACCGGGGCGCTCTCACCGGTGATGGCGGACTCGTCGACGCTCGCGATGCCCTCGATGACGTCGCCGTCTCCGGGGATGATGTCGCCGACCTCGCACACCACGACGTCGCCCTGCCGCAGCTGCGGAGCGGGGACGTCCTCGGTCCGGCCGTCGTGCCGGTCCGGGTCGACCAGCCGCCGGGCGACGGTGTCGGTCTTGGCCTTGCGCAGGGCGTCCGCCTGCGCCTTGCCGCGACCCTCGGCCACAGCTTCGGCGAGGTTGGCGAACACCGAGGTCAGCCAGAGCCACACCACGATCAGCCACGCGAACACCGAGGGTTGCGTGATCGCGAGGACGGTCGTGAACACCGCGCCGACCTCGACGATGAACATGACGGGGTTCTTGTAGAGGGTCAGCGGGTTGAGCTTGCGCAGGGCGTCGGGCAACGACGTCAGCAGCATCTTCGGGTCGAGCAACCCGCCACCCACCCGACGTTGCTGGGGCGCGCCGTTCCCGGGTGGGGTCGCCTCGGGAGCAGGTCCCGTCGGCGCGTCGATGGTGGTCGTGGACATCAGTGCAGGCCTTCCGCGAGCGGGCCCAGCGCGAGCGCCGGGAAGTAGGTGAGGGCGACGACGATGACGGTGACGCCGGTGAGCATCCCGATGAACAGGAGCTTGTGGGTCGGCAGCGTCCCCTCCGAGACGGGCACGGGTTTCTGCCGCGCCAGCGACCCGGCGAGGCCGAGCACGAAGATGATCGGCAGGAAGCGGCCGAACATCATGCACGCGCCGAGCACGGTGTTGTACCAGACCGTGTTGACGCTGATGCCGGCGAACGCGCTGCCGTTGTTGTTGGCGGCCGAGGTGAACGCGTAGAGCACCTCGGACAACCCGTGGGCGCCGGTGTTGAGCATCCCGGCGCGTTGGCCGGGCAGGGCCATGGCGACCGCGGTGCCGATCAGGACGATGGCGGGCGTCGTCAGCAGGTAGAGCGAGGCGAACTTGAGCTCGCGCGCCCCGAGCTTCTTGCCGAGGTACTCCGGCGTGCGACCGACCATCAGACCCGCGACGAACACGGTGATGATCGCCAGCACCAACATGCCGTAGAGGCCCGAGCCCGCACCACCGGGTGCGATCTCGCCCAACATCATGTTCAGCAGGGTCATCCCGCCACCGAGGCTGGTGTACGAGTCGTGGAAGCTGTTGACCGCACCGGTCGACGTCAGGGTGGTGAGGCTCGAGAAGATCGAGGAATCCGGGACGCCGAAGCGGGTCTCGGTGCCCTCGGTGGCCGACCCGACCGCGGTGGGGACGGTGCCGTGGTGCGCGAGTTGGGCCCAGAGGTTGAGGCCGATGCTCACCAGGGCGATGAGGCCCATGACCGCGACGATCGCGCGGCCCTGCCGGCGGTCACCGATCATGGTGCCGAACGTCCGCGGCAAGGAGAACGAGATCGCACCGATGAGGAAGATCTGCAGCCAGTTGGTCCACGCCGTCGGGTTCTCGAACGGGTGCGCCGAGTTGGCGTTGTAGAACCCGCCGCCGTTGTTGCCGAGCTCCTTGATGACCTCCTGGCTCGCGACCGGTCCGCCCGGGATGGTCTGGGTGCCGCCGGTCAAGGTGGTCACGTCGGTGTAGTGCGCGAGGTTCTGCACCATGCCGGCGCCGACGAACAAGACCGCGACCACGATCGAGATCGGCAGCAGCACGCGGAAGCTGAACCGCGTCAGGTCGACCCAGAAGTTGCCGAGGCGGTCGGTCTTCGACCGGGCGAAGCCGCGGACCAGCGCGACCGCCACCGCGACCCCGACCGCGGCCGAGAGGAAGTTCTGGACCGCGAGGCCTGCCATCTGCACCACGTAGCCCAGGGCGTTCTCGCCGGAGTAGGACTGCCAGTTGGTGTTGGTGACGAAGCTGATCGCCGTGTTGAACGACTGGCTGCGGCTCATCTGCGGCACGTCGAACGGCGAGCCGAAGTGGTGCTGCAACCGCAGGGACCCGTAGAGGAAGACGACACTCACGGCGCTGAAGGCCAGTACCGCCCGCAGGTAACGACCCCACGTCTGGTCGGCGTCCGGGTCGACACCGCCGAGGCGGTAGACCACCCGTTCGGCGCGCGAGTGCTTGCGCCCCTCGACCACGCGGGCCATGTAGTCGCCGAACGGCGCGTGGATCAGCGCCCAGGCGATGATCAGGGTGGCGAGGAAGACGATCCCCGCCCACGTCCCGGACATCAGAACTTCTCGGGACGGAGCAGGGCGACGACGAGGAAGATCGTCAGCGCGATCGCGATGATCCCACCGATGACGTTGACCACGCTCACAGCTTCTCGACCCCCTTGGCGCAGAGAGCCAGCACGCCGAACATGCCGGCGATCAGAAGGACGAACAGGACGTCGTGCACCCACGGCCTCACTCAGGAAGGGCGGACTCACCGCCGGTCAGCGCCCGCCGTTCCGACGGACACGAGCGAGTCAACGCCCGCCGGACGGCCGGGACGGGGTCGAGAAGGCCGTCCTCACGGACTCCTCACGCCGCCCTCTCGACGTCTCCACGCGAGGGCCCCCGAGCGGGCTACCGTGGCCTCCATGGGTGACATCGGCACCGAACGCCGTCGCGTCGAGGTGCTCCCCACGCCGGTCCCCGAGCCCGCCCCGGAACCCGCTCCGGCGACCCCCGCGACCCCGTCCCCGGTGCCCGACCGGACCTGACGGGCAGCAGCGCCGTGGACCCGACCGAGGCCGAACCGCTCGTCGGCGAGATCCGCGCGGTGCGCACGTTCCGCGTCGGCCCCGCGGGTGAACTGCTGCCCCTGACCGTCGCCACCCCGTGGACGGCCGCGACCACCACGGCGGTCTGCGCCACCGGCGCGTCCCACGTGGCGCCGGACCCGGACTGCACGTGCGGCCTGTACGCCTACGCCGGTCCGCCGACGGCCGCCGAGCAGGCGCACGCGGTGCACGTCCTCGCCGTCGTCGCCGTGTGGGGGCACGTCGTGCTCGGCACGCGCGGGCTGCGAGCGCAGCACGCCCGGGTCGAGGCGGTGTGGTTCTCCGCGGCCGTCCCGGACGACCTGGTGGCGGCCGTCGGCCGTCGGTACGCACGGGTCGAGGTCCACCGCGACCGTGCCGCGATGCTCGCGGCGCACCCGCCGACCCGACTCGACACCTACGAGCCGGTCCCGGCGGCACCGGGTCGCGCCCGCACCGCCGCCTGGCGGGCGGCCGCCCTGACGGCGCTCGGCCTCGGGACGAGCGCCGGACCCTGGCTGGACTCGGTCACCCTCGTTGCCGTGTCGGTCGCCGCGGCGGCGTTGGTCGTCGGCGCGGTCGTCCTGGCCCGACCGTGGGCCGGCGACCACAACGCCGGGCGCCGGGGCCTCGCGCTGGCGGCCGCGGCCGTGTGGTGCCTCGCCCCGGTCGGCGGACTCGCCGTGCTCGTGCTCGTGAGGACGGCCGTCCTCGTCGTGGGCGGCCTGGGCGCGGCGCAGCTGTGGCGCTTGCGGGTCGACGCCGCGACCTTCCCCAGCCCGGACACCGGCCCGCGTCGACCTGCCTGAGCCAGTTCTGGACAATGTTGTCCAGAACGGCGTACGGTCGTCGGCATGCCTCGTCCCCGCGCCTTCGACGACGCCGTCGCGCTCGACGCCTGTGTGGACCAGTTCTGGGACCACGGGTTCCACGCAACCTCCACCGACGACCTCTGCGACCGTGCCGGCCTGTCCCGCAGCAGCCTCTACAACGCGTTCGGCAAGAAGCGTGACGTCTACGTGCGCGGCGTCCGCCGCTACGGCGAGCAGCGCGTCGACGACCGGGACGCCTCGCTCCAGCGCTCGACCGGCGCCTCGGGACGCGAGGCCCTGCGGACCCTGCTCGGCGACCTGCTGGACGTGCAGTGGCGCGACTCGTCGCGTCGGGTGTGCTTCGGCATCCACGCCACCATCGACGTCGCCCTCGACGACACCGAGTTGCGCGAGGTCCTGCTCGCCAACGCCGACCAGCTGCGCGAGGTGCTGACCGGGCTGATCGCGCGCGGTCAGGCCGACGGTTCACTGCGCGCCGACCGCGACCCCGCGGCCCTGGCCGCGGTCGTCCACGTCGCCTACGACGGCCTGCAGGTCGCCGCCCGCATCCGACCGGACCGCGCCGAGACCGACGCGACCGTCGACACCCTCCTGGAGTTGTTGTGACCACCACGCTCGACCCGACGGCTCCCCCGCGCACGCGGTTGCCGTTGTCGGTCTACGTCCTCGCGCTCACGGTCTTCTGCCTCGGCACCTCGGAGTTCATGCTCGCGGGCCTGCTCCCGCCGATCGCCGGTGACCTCGGCGTCTCGATCCCGTCGGCCCGGCCTGCTGATCAGCGGCTTCGCGCTCGGCATGCTGGTCGGTGCCCCGGTGATGTCGATGCTGACGCTGCGACTGCCCCGCAAGGTGACGCTGGTCGGCGCGGCCGCCGTGTTCGCCGCCGCGCACGTGCTGTCGGCGACCGCCGGCAGCTTCGGGGTGCTCATGCTCTCCCGGGTGATCGCAGCGGTGGCCTGTGCAACGTTCTGGGCGGTGGCCGCCGTCACGGTCGTCGCACTCGTCGACGCCTCGGTGACCGCGCGCGGGATGGCCGCGTTGCTCGGCGGTCTCTCGTTGGCCAACATCGCGGGCGTCCCGCTCGGCACCTGGGTCGGCGAGCACGTCGGCTGGCGCGGCGCGTTCCTCGCGGTCGGTGCGCTCACCGTCCTCGCCACCGTCGCGACGATCTGGAAGGTCCCCGAGACCGCCGACCGTTCGCGGACCCGCTCGACCCGCGAGGTGTTGCGGGCCGAGGTCGACGGCCTGCGCGGTCGACGCCTCTGGGTCGCCCTCGCCACGACGGCTGCCTTCCAGGCCGCGGTGTTCGGCACGTTCTCCTACCTGGCACCGCTGCTCACCGACAACGCGGGCCTCTCGAGCGGGTTGGTGCCGCTGGTGCTGCTGGTCTTCGGGGTCGGGTCCTTCCTCGGCCTGAACGTCGGCGCCCGGTTCGCCGACCGGCACCTGCTCGGCAACGTCGCCGTGTCCCTCGTGCTCACCGCCGCGTCCCTCGGGTTGCTGCTGCTGGTGTCCGGTGGCGTGCTCGTCGTGGTCGCGGTGTTCCTGTTCGGTGCCACGGCGTTCTCGATGGCGTCGGCCCTCAACGCCCGCGTGTTCCTCTTCGCCGGCGCCGCCCCGACCCTCGCCTCGGCCGTCAACGTCAGCGCCTTCAACCTCGGCAACACCGCCGGACCGTGGTTCGGCGGCGAGTCCATCGACCTCACCGGCAGCTACCTCGCCCCGTCCGTGGTCTCCGGCGCCCTCGTCGCCGTCGCCCTCGGCCTGGCCGGGTGGTCACGCCGCCTCGACCGCCGCGCCGCGGTGAGCGAACCCGCCGCCGAGCCTGCTCTCACCCCGGCCGCGGTTCCTGCCGGTGACTGTGTGGGCTGCCCGGCCTAAGTGCCGTGTCGCGGTTGCACCCTGCAACGGTCGCGCCTCACGCAGGTGGGGTGAGCTTCCGACGCGTCGTCGCGGTGTCCGTCCCACCGCAGGGTGGGCGGCGACAGCGGTGGTCAGCCGGGCGTTGGACGATGACGGTTCCGCCGTCGGTGGTGGTGGTAGGCCGCGAAGAGCAACGCGACCAGGGCGAACGACCCGGGCACGCTGGACAGCTCGGCGCTGAAGTGGACCCCTTCGCTCGGGTGAGGCGGCGTCAGCAGGTCGGTGCTGACCAGGCCGAGCGGCAGCCAGACGACCAGCGGGACCATCACCTGCGCCGGAGACTGGTACGCGCCCCTCTGCCGGACCCGGAGCGCCCCGGTGAGCACCGCAACGGCCCACAGGACCGCCGCCGTGAGGGCCGCGGCGAGCAACTCGGTCCGCTCGTGACCCCGCGCTGCGACCACGGCCAGCACCGTCGCGACGCCGACCGCCACCTCGCCCAGCCAGATCGCGGCGGCCGGCAGCACCCGCTCGGCGGCGCGAGCCTCCGCCGATGCCGCCAGCTGCTCGTCCACGACCGTGGCCACGACCTGCTCGGCCGTGGATCGGGTGGACCCCCAGTCGAAGAGGGTCGATCCCACCACGGTTTCCGCACGCACCGCGACGTGGGTGCACTCGCCCTGCGGCGTCAACACGACCTCGACCCGCTCACCGAAGCTGCGCCCGGATGCCCCGGTTCGCGCCAGGATCCGCCCGGCGCCGCCGTCCTCCAGGATCCGGGCACCCATCGCCGTGAACGCCGCCCGCACCCGCTGCGCCGCGGTCGCGACATCCACTGCCACGGTGATCTCCCGCTTCGCCCGCCGCACGGTGCGGAGTGTGCCCGCCGACGGGCGTGGTGTGTCACCCGACGGGAGCGGCTCACCGGACGCACCCGCACGCCGAGGTGGACGACACCGACGAGAGCCGAGCACAGGTCGAAGCCCTGGGTGGGCGTTGGACCGCGGAACGTCACGACTACCCCGGCGAGGGTGTCGTCATGGTGATGGCCGACCCGGAGGGCAACGAGTTCTGCATCGTCCGCTACCTCCGAGAGCGGGCTGTCAGAAGGGTGGGTCGCCAGGGTCGGGTTCGGGGACCGGGAGTTTGGCGGCGGGTTTGCGGTGTTCCTTCCCGGCGGGGTCGGTCCAGATGCTGGAGTTGTCGTCGGGATCGCGTTCGTGGGTCCAGCCGCCTTCGTGTTTGAGGCGGTGGTGACGCCGGCACAACGCGTCCAAGCACTGCTCGCGGGTCTGGCAGCCGTTGAACCAGTCGTGGCGGTGGTCGAGGTCGCAGGTCACAGCGGGCCGGTCGCAGGTGGGGAAGCGGCAGTACTGGTCGCGGGCGATCACGAAGTCTTCGAGGTTCCGCGGTGGGCTGTAGGTCTTACGGCCGTAGTCCAGCAGTTGACCTGATGCCGGGTCGGTGAGGATCCGCCGCCAGGTAGCGCAGGAGTCGTAAGCGATACGCCGGACGGTGGCGGCGTCGATCACGCCGTGACCGTGCAGGAACCCGGGCAGGTCATCGAGGCCCATCAGGGTGGTCCAGCCGACGACCACCTGGATCTCCGGACGTTGCCCGTGCAGCCGCGGTGCGGTCGCGAGGTCAGTGCCGGGTTCGGTGCTGGGTTCGGTGCTGGGTTCAGTGCTGGGTTCGGTGCTGGGTCCGGTGCCGGGTCCGGTGCCGGGTTCGGTGCTGGCTTCAGAGCTGGTGCCGACGGTGGCGGGGTGCAACGGCCGCAGCGTGAGCTCCACCAAGGCGTCGGCGCGACAGTTGGCGAGGGTGCGGTCGTCGCCGGGGGTGTTGCGGGCTTTCAACGAACGAGCGTGCGCGTCGATGGTCTTGGCGACGGCCTGACCTTGCTCGGCGGGCAGCAACGCCCAGAGGCTGCACATCCCGTCGGCTTCCGCTCGTACCCGGACGTCTCGTTCGCGACGTCGGGCCCGGTTGCGGGCCTTCGCCCCTTCCGGGTCGTGCTTGATGATCGCGGCCTGCAACGCCCGTTCCAGCTGCGACGGGGTCCGCCAGCCGGGGTCGTCGACCACCTCACGCTCCACCGTCCGCGACACGCCGGGTTCGACGACCCGCAGGGTGTTGGCCGCGACCCGGGCGTGGTGCACCCCGATGGCACCGATCCGCAGCTGCGCCGTGATCGCCGGCGCCGCCTCCACCAGCGTGACCGCCTGCATCATCCGGTGGTAGGCCGACGTGCCCGCAACACCGAGAGCGAGCCCGAGTTGCTCGGACCACCACTTCCCGGCGTCCCCGTCAGGCTCACCACCGTGAGTGGGGGCGGCGTGGTCGCGGTAGGCGGCGGCCATCACGTCGTTCTGGTGGGCGGTGCAGAACGCGATCATCCGCTCCCACCCGGCCACCGAAGCGACCCGTTCCTCGTCGTCCAGAGCAGTGGGATCCTGTGCCAGCAGAGCGCGCAGCAGGTCGAGCGAGGGAACCATCTCGTCGACCGCAACCATAGTTCGATTCTATATCGAACGACTAGCTGCCGCAAGAGAATCATTCGGTGAACTCGAGTGATTCTTGGTCCGGGGCACCAGCGACAACCGCCGCCCGCAAACGGAAGCCCGGCCCGAACGGGACGGCACGCGCTTCTCCTAGGAGCCAGTTCTTGTCGAGGGCAACCGCCGCCCGCGAGCGCAACCCACGCCGGACGGCAACCCGTCGCGCATCCCGTAGAAGCCGGTTCTTGCACAGCGAAAACCGCCGCCCGCCCGCGCACCCACCCCGAACGAGTACCCACCGCGCATCCCGTAGGAGCCAGTCCTTGCACAGCGACAACCACCATCAGCAAGCGCGACCCACCCAGAACGAGATTCCCGTGGAAGCCGGCTTACGACAGAACAGCCGCCGCACGGGCGCGAAACAGCGAACGAGCGGCAGCCCGGACGAACCGCGGCTACAGCTTCGCGAAGGTCTCCTTCATCTGCTCCTCGGTCTTCTTCCCGAGCCGCTCCATCTCGAGCTTCATGACCGGCGCACCGAGCTTCGCGGCACCGTGCAGCTCGATGTCGGCGGTGTAGGTCACCTCGCTGTGGGCCTCGTCGACGGCGACGACCGTGATGTCGTCGGTCGAGGTGGCGGTGTCGTTGCTGCCGACGAGCACCACGTGGCCGGGCTCGAGCTTCTCCAGGCGGTAGGTCAGCTCGGTCTCACGGCCGAGGACCTTCGACACGTTGTGCCAGGTGGCGCCGACGGCGACGGGGCCGCTGCCGTCGGTGCGGGTGCAGGACTGGGTGCCCGGGTCCCACGCCTCGGCGTGGGAGAAGTCGGCGAGGTAGTCGACGACGAACTCGACGGGCTTGTCGACGGTGAAGGTGCGGCTGACCTGGACCACGGTGTTCTCCTCGGGTTTGGAAGGACTCACTCGTGGTCGTGCCCATGCCGCCGCACGGTCAACCCGGGGCGCGGGGTGTGAACGCGTGCAGAGCGTCGGCGTCGCTGTTCACAGCCCGGACGTACTCGTCCGCCCACGCCTGCCGGCCGGGGAACGAGGAGCCCGCGACCACCGCAGCCACGGCGGCGTCGACGTCGACCGTGGTGTGCCGGAGCGCGACCCCACCGTCGCGCAGCAGCGCCCAACTCCCGCCGGCGCGGCCGTACGGCATGCCGATGCTGCCGGCGTTGACGACGAGGCGCCGGTCGACCAACCGCACGAACGGCATGTGGGTGTGGCCGCACACGACCGTCTGCTGCTCGGCGGTCAACGTCCCGAACGCGTCCGCCCACCGCGACAGCGGCGAGTCGACCAGCACGATCTCGTCGTCGCGGCGCGGCGTGCCGTGGCAGAACACGACCGGGCCGAAGCCCTCGACGTCGAGCACGAGCGGGTGCGGGAGGGCTTCGAGCAGGTCGACGTGCGCGTCGGTCAACTGGGCGGCCGCCCACGGCGTGACGTCGTCGGGGATGTCGACGGGCTGACCACGCCGCAGGGCGACGAGCTCGCGGTCGGCGTTGCCGCGCACCAGCCGCAGCCGGTCGCCCTCGGCGAGCATGCGGTCGAGCACCGCACCGGGCTGCGGGCCGGATGCGTGGTCGCCGGTGACCACGACGAGGTCGGCGGAACGGACGTCGGGTTCGGCGAGGACGGCCTCGAGCACGGGCAGGACCCCGTGGACGTCGGACAACACCGCGACGGAACCGGAGCCGGACGAGGTCATGACCGACCCGGCCAGCCGGTGTAGCCCTCGGCGAGGTAGCGCGCGCCCGCCTCGGACGTGACGAGCGAGGTCAACTCACCGAGTTGGCGACGACGGTCGAACTCGTCACCCACGGCGTGCAACATCGTGGTCATCCAGTACGAGAAGTGCTGCGCCCGCCAGACCCGCTCCAACGCCCGCGGGCCGTAGACGTCGAGGACGTCGGCGTCGTCACGGGCCGTGAAGTCCAGCAGCACCTCGGCCAGCACCCGCACGTCGGCGAGGGCGAGGTTGAGGCCCTTCGCGCCGGTGGGCGGCACGGTGTGCGCGGCGTCGCCGGCCAGCAGCAGGCGGCCGTGGCGCATCGGTTCGAGGACGAAGCTGCGGAACGCCAGCACGGACCGGTCGATCACCGGGCCCTGCACGAGCTCGAACCCGTCGTCGCCCGCGACCCGTTGCTGCAACTCGGCCCAGATCCGGTCGTCGGACCAGGCGGAGGCGTCCTCGGCCGGATCGCACTCGAAGTACATGCGTTGCACGGTCGGGGTCCGCTGGCTGATCAACGCGAAACCCCGCGGCGAGTTCGCGTAGACCAGCTCAGGGTGACTCGGCGGCGCCTCACAGAGGATCCCGAACCAGGCGAACGGGTACTCGCGGGTGTACTGCCGTCGCGCCGACTCCGGGATCTCGTGGCGGCACATGCTGCGGGACCCGTCGGCGCCGACGACGACCCGAGCGCGCACCTCACGATCGTTGCCCTCTGCATCAGTGAACAGCACGCCGGGCCGGTCGGTCGTGAGGTCGACGACGCGGGTCCCGGACACGTCGTACCGGACGTCGCCGCCGTCACGGTCGTGCGCCGCGGCGAGGTCGAGGAACACGTCGGTCTGCGGGTAGAGCCGGACCGACTCGCCGACGGTGGCCTGGAAGTCCACCCGGTGGTGCTCGCCGCCGAAGCGCAGCGAGATGCCGTCATGTGCCACGCCCTCGCGCAGGACCCGGTCCGACACCCCCGACTCGACCAGCATCCGCACGGTGTCGGCCTCGAGGATCCCGGCACGCGACGTCTGCTCGATCGCCGTGCGGGTGCGGTGCTCGAGCACCACGACGTCCACGCCGCCGGCGCGGAGCAGGTGGGCCAGCATGAGGCCGGCGGGGCCGCCGCCGACGATCGCGACCTGTGTGGTCTCCGTCCGGACCGTCGTCACGGACCCGACGTTAGCCGTACGGTGCGGAGGTGACGTCGCAACAGGAGGTCAGCGCCGAGATCGCGGCCCTCGACGGCGACGCCGGCCCGCAGCCCCGCCTGGACTACCCGCCCTACCGCAGCAGCGCGCGGCGGCACCCGCTCCACCCGCCGGTGCCGGTCGACCCCGAGGGCGTCGAGCTGTGGGCGCCGGTCTTCGGACCCACCGACGTCCGCGCCGACGAGGCCGACCTGACCGTCCAGCACCGCGGCGAACCCCTCGGCGAGCGCCTGGTCGTGACCGGACGGGTGCTCGACGGCGAGGGCCGGCCCGTCGCCCACCAACTCGTCGAGATCTGGCAGGCCAACGCCGCCGGCCGCTACGCCCACCAGCGCGACGACCACCCCGCCCCGCTGGACCCGCACTTCACCGGCGCCGGGCGCTGCCTCACCGACGCGGACGGCACCTACCGGTTCACCACCGTCAAGCCCGGCCCGTACCCGTGGCGCAACCACCGCAACGCCTGGCGCCCGGCCCACATCCACTTCTCACTCTTCGGCACCGACTTCACCCAGCGGCTGATCACCCAGATGTACTTCCCCGGCGACCCGCTGTTCGGCCTGGACCCCATCTTCAACGCCGTCACCGACCCCGCGTCGCGGGAGTTGATGATCGCCACCTACGACCACGACGTCACGACCGAGGAGTGGGCGACCGGCTACCGCTGGGACATCGTGCTCACCGGCGCCCACCGCACCCCGCCGGACCCCGAGGTCGACGCATGAGCACCCCGACACCCGGTCAGACCATCGGCCCGTTCTTCGGCTACGCCCTGCCGTTCGCCGGCGACGCCGTCCTGGTGCCACCCGGCCGCGCCGACGCCATCCGCCTGCACGGCCGGGTGCTCGACGGCGACGGCGCTCCCGTCCCGGACGCCCTGCTCGAACTGTGGCAGACCGACGCCCACGGCAACGTTCCCCGGCAACCCGGATCGTTGCACCGCGACGGCTGGACGTTCACCGGCTGGGGGCGCACCGCCACCGACGCCGACGGCCACTACAGCTTCACGACCGTCCGACCCGGCGCCCCGTTCGTCGCCCTCACCGTCTTCGCCCGCGGCCTGCTCCACCGGTTGCTCACCCGGGCCTATCTCGACGACGTCGACGACGCCCTGCTCACCTCGCTTCCGCCAGAACGCCGCGCCACCCTGCTCGCCACCCCGGAACCCGACGGCTACCGCTTCGACGTCGTCCTGCAGGGGGCCGACGAGACCGTCTTCCTCGAGTACCCGCGGTGAGCGCCCTGCTCTGGCCGGGCGACGACCGCGCGGGCGACGTGTTCTCCGACGCGGCGGTCCTCGCCGCGATGGTGCGGGTGGAGGACGCCTGGCTGGCCACCCTGGCCGGATCGGGCCTCGCCCCGACCGCGGTGGACCTCACGAACCTGGTCGACGCAGGCGACGTCGCGACGGTCGCCGCACGGTCGGAGGCCGGTGGCACTCCGGTCCTGCCCCTGCTCGACCTGCTCCGGGAGCGCCTGCGCGGCCGGGGTGAGAGCGACGCCGCGACGTGGTTGCACCGGGGTCTGACCAGCCAGGACACCCTCGACACCGCCCTGGTCCTGGAAGCGCGGCGGACCTGCGCACAGCTGCGCCCGTTGCTGCAGGCATCGACCACCGCGTTGGCGGCGCTGGCCCGCGCGCACCGCTCGACCCCCATGTGCGGCCGGACCCTCACCCAGCCCGCGGTGCCGATCGAGTTCGGGACGAAGGTCGCGGTCTGGCTGCGGGGCCTGCTGGCAGCCGCGAGCGGGGTGGGTGGCCTGCAGTTCGCCGCCCAGGTCGGCGGTGCGGCGGGCACCTTGTCCGGCATCACCGTGCTCACCGGTGGAGATCAGGACCGTGCGATGTCGGTGGCGGCCGGGCTCGAACGGCGCCTCGACCTCGGCGGCCGACTGCCCTGGCACACCGAACGGGACCACCTCGCCCGGATCGGCGAAGCGTTCGTACGGGTCACGACCGCCGCCGGCCGGATCGCCAACGACGTGCTGACGTTGTCGCGCCCCGAGATCGGCGAACTCCGCGAGGGGGTGGGCGGCGGTTCGTCGACGATGCCGCACAAGTCCAACCCGGTGATGTCGACGCTGATCCGCCGCGCCGCGTTGAGCGCGCCGGCCGATCTCGGCCTGTTGCACCTCGCCGGGGCCGACACCGGAGACGAACGCCCGGCCGGTGCCTGGCACGTCGAATGGCAGCCCCTGCAACGGTTGGCGCGGCACGCGCTCGTCAGCGCCTCGCAGACCGTCGACCTCGTCACCGGCCTCGTCGTCGACACCGACCGGATGGCGGCCAACCTCGCGGCGGCGACCGGTCTCGACGCCGAACGCCACGCCCTCGGCACCTTGGCGGGCGAGCTCGCGGCCGACGCGTGGGCGGGCGCCGACGCGACGATCATCCAGGCGACCGTCGCGCAGGCCGATCACGTCAGTGAGGGGTACTGGTGAGCACCCCGCGTCTGTCGCTCGTCCCCCTCTCCGCCACCGCGGACGCCCGGCCCCTGCTCGTCCTCGGTCCGTCGATCGGCACCACGGCTCGCACGCTGTGGGGCCGGTGCGCCGTCCTGCTGTCGGCGCGGTTCGAGATCGTCGGCTTCGACCTGCCCGGGCACGGGGACCAGCCGCCGGTCACGTCGTCGTGGAGCATCGACGACCTCGCCGACGCCGTGGTCGAGGCGGCCGCGGCGCACCGACCCGGACCGTTCCACTACGCCGGCGACTCCATCGGCGGCGCGGTCGGCCTCACCCTCGCGGTCCACCACCCGGGATCGTTGCTGACTGCAACACTGGCTTGCACCGGCGCCGTCATCGGAACGCCGGAGGGCTGGAAGGAACGGGCCGCGGCGGTCCGCGCCCACGGCATGGCACCCCAGGTCAAACTCTCAGCCGGACGCTGGTTCGCACCCGGCTTCCGCGAGCGGGAACCACGACGCGCGCAGGCGTTGCTCGACGCGTTGGCCGCCACCGACCAGGAGAGCTTCGCCCTGGCTTGCGAGGCGCTCGGGCGGTACGACGTCCGTGACCGCCTCCCGGGTGTCCGCACCCCGCTGACCCTGATCGGCGGGACCCACGACGTGCCGACCCCGCTGGCCGGCCTCCGGTCGATCGAGCAGCAGGTCCCGGGCTCGCGGCTGGTCGAACTCGACGTCGGCCACCAGGCGCCGGCCGAGTCCCCCGCCGCCGTGGCGGCGTTGATCGCCACGACCGCGGACACGACCGACGAGCGTCACGCCGCCGGGATGGCCGTCCGGCGCGCGGTCCTCGGCGACCGGTGGGTCGATCGGGCCACGGCCTCGACCACCGAGGCGACCCGCGACTTCCAGGACTTCATCACCCGCTACGCGTGGGGCACGGTGTGGACCCGTCCCGGCCTCCCCCGCCGCGACCGGTCGATCGTGACCCTGACGGCGCTGGTCGCGGGTGGTCACCACGAGGAACTGGCCGGACACCTCCGTGGTGCACTGCGCAACGGTCTGACCCGCGACGAGATCGCGGAAGTTTTGCTGCAGACGGCGATCTACTGCGGTGTCCCGGCCGCCAACACCGCTTTCCGAGTTGCCCAACGTGTGTTCGACGAGATCGACCGGGAGACCCCACGATGACCAGTACGAGCAGTGCGTACGTCTACGACGCCGTCCGCACCCCTTTCGGTCGCTTCAACGGCGCCCTGGCGGGAGTGCGACCGGACGACCTCGCCGCCACCGTGCTCAAGGCCGTCCTCGGGCGGGCTCCCGACCTGGACCCGGCGGCGGTCGACGAGGTGACCTACGGCCTGGCCAACGGCGCGGGCGAGGACAACCGCAACGTCGGGCGGATGGCCGTGCTGCTCGCGGGCCTGCCGGTCTCGGTGCCGGGCTCGACGGTCAACCGGCTGTGCGGGTCCAGTCTCGACGCCGCGATGGGCGCCTCCCGCATGATCGAGACCGGCGACGCGCAGGTCGTCGTCGCCGGCGGTGTCGAGTCCATGACCCGTGCCCCGTGGGTGCTGCCCAAGCCGGACCGGGCGTTCCCGGCGGGCAACGCCACCGCCGTGTCGACCACCCTGGGCTGGCGACTGGTGAACAAGCACATGCCCGAGGAGTGGACGATCAGCCTGGGTGAGTGCAACGAACTGCTCCAGGAGAAGTTCGGCATCTCCCGCGAACGGCAGGACGCGTTCGCGGCCCGTTCCCACCAGCAGGCGGCCGCCGCGTGGGACGCCGGGTTCTACGACCGGATCGTCGTGCCCGTCGAGGGAATCGACCTCTCCCGCGACGAAGGCATCCGCCCCGACAGCAGCGCGGAGTCGCTCGCGAAGCTCAAGCCGGCGTTCCGCCCCGACGGCACGATCACCGCCGGCAACGCCTCGCCGCTCAACGACGGCGCGTCGGCCGTGCTGCTCGGCTCGGAGCAGGCCGCGGCGACCATCGGCTCCGACCCGCTCGCGCGGGTGGCCGGGCGGGCGGCGTTCGCGAACGACCCCCGCGACTTCGGCTACGCGCCGGTCGAGGCGGCCAACCGCGCCCTCGCTCGCGCCGGGATCGGCTGGGACGACGTCGAGGCCGTCGAACTCAACGAGGCCTTCGCCGTCCAGTCGCTGGCCTGCGTCGACGCCTGGAAGGTCGACCCCGGGATCGTCAACGCACGGGGCGGCGCCATCGCGATCGGCCACCCGCTCGGGGCGTCGGGCGGGCGGGTGCTCGGCACCCTGGCCGAACGGCTGCGACGTGACGGGCAGCGCTGGGGCGTGGCCGCGATCTGCATCGGTGTGGGGCAGGGGCTGGCCGTCGTCCTGGAGAACCAGAGCGCGTGACGACGCTGTCGCCGGCGGCCACGGCCTTCGTCACGGAACGGCACCTCGCGACGCTGTCCTCGGTACGACCCGACGGCTCCCCGCACGTCGTCCCGGTCGGGTTCACCTGGGACGCCGACACCGGCTTGGCGCGGATCATCACCAGCGGTACCAGCTACAAGGCGCGCCTGGCTGCCCGCGGCGGGCCGGTCGCGGTGTGTCAGGTCGACGGCCGGCACTGGCTGACCCTCGGGGGCCCGGTCACGGTCAGCGACGACCCCGCCCGGGTCGCCGAGGCCGTCGCCCGCTACGCCAGCCGGTACCGCCCGCCGCGGGAGAACCCCGCCCGCGTCGTCCTCGAGATCACGGTCGAAACCGTGCTCGCGTCCGCGTCGATGCGCGCGTGAGGGTCACCCCGGCGAGTCCCCGCGAGCCCGACGTCGCGGCCGCCCTCGAGGCGCTCACGGCCGAACTGGCCGAGGGCGAGTACACACCCGAGCAGACCTTCGGGTACTCCGCGGACCAACTCGAACGGCTCGGCGTGCACCTGGTCGCCGCGCGCGACGACGACGGAACCCTCGTGGCGGTCGGGGGGATCGAGCTGCAGGACCCGCCCTTCGCCGAGCTCAAACGGTTCTGGGTCGCTCCCGCGCACCGCGGGACCGGTGCGGCCGACGCCGTCATGCGCGCCGTGCTCGAGCACGCCGCCACCCACGAGCGCAGCGTCGTACGGCTCGAGACCGGCGACCGGCAGCAGGCCGCGCTGCGGTTCTACGGCCGCCACGGCTTCGGGCGGGTGCCCCGTTTCCCGCCGTACGAGGCGAGCGAGACATCGGTGTGCCTGCAGCGCATGATCAGGCCCATGCCCGACGACACGTTCCGGTTCACCGGCACCGACGACACCCCGATCACCGCCTACGAGTGGCGTCCGAGCGGCACGCCCCGCGCGATCGTGCAACTCACGCACGGCATGGGCGAGCACGCGTTGCGGTACGACCACCTCGCCCGCGCCCTCACCGCACACGGCGCCCTCGTCGTGGCGCAGGACCACCGCGGCCACGGGGCGTCGGTGATCGAGGGTCGCGAGGCGGGCGACCTCGGGCCGGACGGCTGGACGGCCCTGGTGCAGGACGTCGGGGTGCTCACCCGCCACGTGCGCGACGCCCACCCCGGACTGCCACTGGTGTTGCTCGGTCACAGCATGGGGTCGTTCGCGGTGCAGCAGCACCTGCCGGAGCACAGTGTCGACGTCGACGCGGTCGTGCTGTCCGGCACCGCCGCGATCGACCTCATGGAACCCCTGCTCGACCTGGACCAGCCGATGTCGCTGGAGTCGTTCAACGACCCGTTCCAACCCGCCCGCACGGACTTCGACTGGCTCACCCGCGACACCGCCCAGGTCGACGCCTACGTCGCCGACCCCCTGTGCGGTTTCGGGCTGGACCAGGCGTCGGGCAAGGCCATGTTCGTCGAGGCCCGCCCGCTCGCCGACCCGGAGGTGCTGGCCCGGATCCGTCGCGAGCTGCCCGTACTCGTCGCGGTCGGCGACGCCGACCCGGTCAACGGGGGGATGGTGCTCGCGACGACCCTGCAGCAGCGGTACGTGGCGGCGCTCGACGACGTCACGCTGATCGCCTACGCGGGAGCCCGACACGAGATCTTCAACGAGACCAACCGGGACCAGGTGGAGTCCGACCTCGTCGCCTGGATCACGGCGCGGGTGCCACTCGACCAGCTGGTGAGATGAGGGCCAGGGTGGGCTCGCCGGTCGCGGTCCCCCGACGGCGACCGGCCGAGCCACTTCCCCGTGCTGCCGGTGACGAGTCCCCCGAAACGTCGCCGGGCGAAAGAGTGATACCCCTGGTTCCGAGCCCCTAACGTCCGATTCGGACGGACTCACCCGATTCTCACGACCGCCTCGGCGTCGCTGCGTGGATCGACCAGGATCTTCGCGTGCGACCCGGCGGCGAGGGCGGTGAACGCGTCGTCGACCCCGCCCAGCCCGACCCGACCGGTCAGCAGCGGACCGACGTCGACCCGACCCGCCGCGAGCCACCGCAGCGCCTCGTGGAACTCCCCCGGCGTGTAGCCCAGCACGAACCGCAGGTCGAGTTCCTTGTTGATCGCGAGCCCCGGTCGGAAACGGTCGGTCTCCATGCACACCCCGACCACGACCACCCGGGCGCGGAACGGCGCCGTGCTGACGATCCGTTCGATCATGCCGGGGGCACCGACGCACTCGAAGACGACCGGGTGCTTCGGGGTGGTCGCGCCGGTGACCTCCGCGAGCTTCCAGATCCGCTCCCACGGCACGACCGGCACCCGCCGCAGCTTCTCCATCGACCCCACGGCGAGGTCGAACAGCTGGGCCGCCGTGGTCAGGTGCCCGCGCGAGGCCGGGGTCTCGAACGGCGACGCGTCGTGGGCGTCGACGACGACGTCGGCCCCGCACGCGGAGGCGAGTGCCCGGCGCGCCGGCGACAGGTCGCTCGCGACCACCGTGCGGACCCCGCTCGCCTTGAGCATCGCGATGACCGCCAGCCCGACCGGCCCGCACCCCACGACCACCGCGACCTGCCGACGGCCGATCCCGCTGCGGCGTACCGCGTGCAGGGCGACGGCCAGCGGCTCGGTCAGCGCGGCGAGGTCGGTCGACAGGGAGTCGGGCACGGCGAAGGTCATGGCCTCCTCGACCAGGACCCGCTCGGCGAACCCGCCGTCCGCCACCGGTGACAACCCGGTCAGCTGCACCTCGCCGTCGCGCCGCACGAGCGGGAACGACACGACCCGGGACCCGGGTGCGTGCAGCCCCCGGGTGCGCGGGCCGTGCTCGACCACGACACCGGTGAACTCGTGGCCGAGGACGACCGGTTCGTGCGAGCGGAACATCCCGTCGTAGCCGACCTCGGCGACGGTGGCCGCGAACTCGTCGGCATGGGCGCGGGCGTGCAGGTCGGACCCGCAGATCCCGCACGCGTGCACGTCGAGCACCACCTGACCGGGCCCCGGCACGGGGTCGGGGCGTTCGACGACCTCGAAGACGCCGTCGGTGCAGGTCGTCGCCCTCATCGGGCACCGGCTCGCGCGGTGACCGACCGGATGAACTCGTCGACGGCCTCGGCGACGACCTCGGGCCGGTCGCGCACCACCCAGTGCCCGCCCCGCACCGGCCGCACGACCAGGTCGTCGGTGCCGAAGCCCGCGGCGTCCTGCAGCCGGGTCGAGACGAACACGTCGCCGGTGGGGGTGAGGACCTGGACCGGCACCCCGGTCCGGCGCACCTCCGGCCGTCGCGCCCGCGGCAGCATGTTCGCCCGGTACAGCTCCATGCCGTCGACCAGGTCGCGCACCTCCGGTGACGGGGCGTCCGACGACGACGGTCCGGCGAGCCGGGCCGCGACCTCTCGGCCGAACCGGCTGCGCCAGACCAGTTCCGGCAGCACCGGCACGTGGAACCAGCCCACGTACCAACTCGACAACCCCTGTCGCAGCCGCGCCCGGGCCGACCCCGCGGGCCGCCCTCCGCCGGGGGTGCGTCCACGCAGCCAGAACGCGGCGTGGTCCAGGCTCGGCCCGGACACCGACGTGTAGCTCGCGGCCCGGGCCGCCGGACCGTGGCCGGTCACCGCGTGCCAGGTCTGGATCGAGCCCCAGTCGTGGGCCAGCAGGTGCACCGGCCGGTCCGGGCTCACGGCGGCGATGACGGCGTCGAGGTCGTCGGCCAGCTGGTCGAGCCGGAAACCCGACCGGTCACGGGGCGTGCCGGAACGACCCGCGCCGCGCACGTCGTACGTCACCACCCGGTACCGGTCGGCGAGGACCGCGGCCACGCCGTCCCACACCCTGTGGTCGTCGGGATAGCCGTGCACGGCGAGCAGCACCGGGGCGTCGGCCGGGCCGCGGACGGTGACGGAGAGCGCCACACCGTCCGAGGCGGTGACCGTGGTCGGCGGGTCGGTTCCGGCTGGTGTCGCGGTGCCCATCACCGGACCGTAGAGCACCGGAACCGGACCACCCAGGCCGAGCGAATCCACGGACATGGCGACGACCTCGCAGGCTGACCCGGTCACGCTCGGAATCCTGCGCGCCCTGGCCGCGGGCAAGACCGACCACGAGGCCGCCCACCTGGTCCACGTGTCACCTCGCACGGTGCAACGGGTGGTCGACAGCTTCAAGCAGGCGT
This sequence comes from Jatrophihabitans sp. YIM 134969, assembly GCF_054456675.1. Lineage (NCBI taxonomy): Bacteria > Bacillati > Actinomycetota > Actinomycetes > Jatrophihabitantales > Jatrophihabitantaceae > Jatrophihabitans > Jatrophihabitans sp. YIM 134969. The sequence goes on along the minus strand of NZ_JBTJEQ010000038.1, from coordinate 1,250 downwards.
CGGGCGCGCCGACCCGCTTCGCCGCCGGTGTCGCGGCGTGCCGGCTGGGCCTGCTCGACGACCCGCCGATCGCCCGGCCGACGACCGACACGACCGGCCTGGGCCGATCGGCCTGACCGGACCGACCAGACCGGTCGGCGCCGCCGCGGGCCCCGGGCTCAGCCCGTGGCGGCGGCGAAGGCGAGCGACACGTTGTGGCCGCCGAAGCCGAAAGCGTTGCACAGTGCAGCACGGCGGTCGGTGAGCCGGCGTAGCCCGCCACGGACGACGTCGAGGTCCACCCGGCTGTCGAGGTCGACGAGGTTGCGGACGGCCGGCACGACCCGGTCCCGCAGCGAGAGCAGGGTCGCCACCGCGCCGAGCGAACCGCTGGCGCCGAGCAGGTGCCCGGTCATCGACTTGGTCGCCGTCACCGTCGTCCCGGAGCCGAGTACCCGCGCGATCGCCCCGGCCTCGACCGGGTCGCCCTTAGGCGTCGAGGTGGCGTGCGCCTGCACCCAACCGACGTCCGACACCCCGATCTCGGCGTCGCGGAGCGCGAGCGTCATGGCCGCGATCTGGCCCTCGGGTGTGGGGGCGACGAGATCGCGCGCGTCGGAGGTGACGGCCGAGCCGAGCAGGCGGCCACGCACGGTCTGCGAGGCCCCGACGCTGTCGGCGCGCTGCAGCACGACGAGGGCGGCGCCCTCGGCCATGACGAAGCCGTCGCGCTCGGTGTCGAAGGGCCGCGACGCCCCGGCCGGGTCGTCGGTGCGGGTCGAGAGCGCACCCATCCGGGAGAACGCGCCGAGCGAGAACGGGTGGATGCAGGCCTCGGTGCCGCCCGCGACCGCGACGTCGCACCGGCCGGCGCGGATGAGGTCGGCGGCGAGCGAGATGGCCTCGGCGCCGGCGGCGCAGGCACTCGACGGCGTGTGGGCGCCCGCCCGGGCGCCGAGTTCGGTGCTGACGGCGGCCGCGGCCGCGTTCGGCATGAGCATCGGCACGGTGAACGGCGACATGCGGGTCGGGCCGTCGGCCACCAGCACGTCGTGCTGAGCCATGGTCGTCAGGCCGCCGCCGACCCCGGTGCCGACGACCACCGCGAGCCGCCACGGGTCGACGTCCGGACGGCCGGCGTCGGCCCAGGCCTCCCGCGCGGCGACCAGGGCCAGTTGGCTGTGGCGGTCGAGGCGGCGGCTCGTGGCCGCTCCCAGCACGGCGGCCGGGTCCACCGCCGCGGCCGCGACCAGGCGGCGCGGGCCGGCGGC